>JAQGMP010000102.1 GCA_028292285.1 Variovorax sp.
GCGGACTTTGTCGTGTCGATGCTCAAGGCGCGCGGCGCGGCGGCCGAGCTGATCGATGCGCAAGCCGTCGCGCTGCCGATGCTCGACCGCATGTACAAGGAGTACCCGAAAGGCACGGCGCCAGCGCCGATGGAAGCCCTCGCCGAAAAAATCCGCACCGCGGACGCCTTCATCTTCATCACGGGCGAATACAACTGGGGCCCGCAGCCCGGGTTGAAAAACCTGACTGACCACTTCCTCGAAGAATGGTTCTGGCGGCCCGCTGCCGTCGCGAGCTATTCGGCCGGCCGGTTCTCCGGCGTCCGATCGGGCTCGATCTGGCACTCGATCCTGTCCGAGATGGGCATGGTCGTCGTGTCGAGCACGCTCGCGGTCGGCCCGATCTCGCAGACGCTGGACAGCGCGGGCCATGTGACGGGCGCTCCGGGCGCCGCGCTTGAAAAATCGTTCGGGCGCTTTGCCGATGACCTTGCGTGGTGGACGGAAGCCACGCGTGAACAGAGGGCGCGCAAGGCACCGCCTTACTAGCTTGGCGGTTAGGCGATCCAGCTGACACATGTCTGACGATCAGCTTTATGTTTCCGTGGCAAGTTGTTGATCAGCCACAACTTTTTTTGACACCATTTTTGTAACGCGTCTGCGATAGCATGTTTATTGCATGTAAATCGCTATGCACCCATCCAAGTCAATTGCGCGCAAAAGGAAAACGGTGTCCCGCCCTTTTCAGGGCGGGCCAGGAGCCATGCGCGCTGCCGCCGTCCCACGGACGATTTTGCACGGCGTCTTCTTGTCGGCTGTTGCCTTCGGCTGGGCTGGCGACGCCCGGGCCGATGCGGACGATACGTTCAATGCGACCATCGGGCACTCCGAGCAGACAGACAGCAACCTGTTTCGCCTGCCGGACGACACGAGCGCCGCGCCGCTGCTGGGTACCAACAAGCGGTCGGAACGAATCGGCATCACATCCGCCGCTGTCTCTCTGGACAAATCCTATTCCTTGCAGCACTTCCAGCTGGCTGCGAGCGTGGTCGACTATCACTATCAAAACTTCAGCTATCTGAGCTTCACGGCGCTCAACTACGCCGCGTCCTGGCAGTGGAGCCTGACACCGCGGCTGAAGGGATCGTTGAGCACGACGCGTGCTGAAACGCCCACCAGTTACCAGGACTTTCAGGGATTCAATACCCGCAATGTGCGCACCGACACGGTGACGCGCCTGGATGGCGAATACGACTTGGGCGGTGCCTGGCGCTTGCTCGGCGCCGTCGATCACACGACGGGGCTCGAAGAACAGCCGGTTGCCAGGGAAGGCGATGCCCGCAGCGACAGCGGTGCGGTGGGCATTCGCTATGTTTTTCCGTCGAACAATTCAGTGAGTTATCGCCTGCGGCGTGCCAGCGGCGACACCATCGGCGTGCTCGGCGCGTCGCTGAATCAATCGAGTTCTTTCGACGACCGCATTCACGAATTCGAAGCATCCTGGGCTTTGACGGGCAAAACGAAAGTCATTGGCCATCTCGGACATCTGGACCGCAAGTACAACGATGTTTCTCAGCGAAATTTCGGTGGCACCACGGGGGACGTCAATCTGCAATGGGCCGCTACCGGAAAAATCACGGTGGATGCGGTCGTTCGCCGGGAACTTGCTTCGTACCAGACCATTGCGTCCAACTACATCGCGACCGATCGATTTGTTTTGACGCCCCTCTGGAAGGCGACCTCTCAGATCAACGTCAAGGCACGCTACGAAATTGCTTCGCGCAACTATGCCGGCACCGCGCCCGGCGCGCTTGCCATCGGGGATCGAAGAGACATCTACCGAGCCGCTTCTTTTGGCGTCGACTGGCAGCCCATCCGGGCGGCGACCATTACATTGATGCTGCAGCGGCTGAAAAACACGTCGAATATTCTGGGTGGCGGCTACGACAGCAACGGCGCGACCTTGGGCGCCCAATTTTCTTTTTAGCATCGCATGTCAATTCCTCGTGTTTTTGCCAAGTGGTTCAGCAATGGGTTATTGGCCGTCTTTATAAGCGCGGCGGGTTGGACGGTGTTGCCGGCACATGCCCAATCCGCGCCCGATCTTGCACTTGAAGCGGGAGACGACATACGCATCAAGGTATTTCAGAATCCCGATCTTTCTTTCGACTCGCGGGTGCCGGAAAGCGGCACGATCAGCTATCCGTTAATCGGTTCGGTTCAAATCGGCGGCCTCAGCATTTCGGCCGCAGAAAAGAGAATTGCCGACGCACTGCGCACCGGCGGGTTCGTGTTGCAGCCGCAGGTGAATATCGTCGTGCTGCAGGCGCGAGGCAGTCAGGTGTCCGTTTTGGGGCAGGTCACCAAACCGGGGCGTTTTCCGCTGGAAACTTCAAGCGCCCGGGTGACAGACGTCCTCGCGATGGCCGGGGGTGCGACCTTGACCGGTGATGACGTGGCCGTCCTCACGGGCACCCGAAACAGCAAGCCGTTTCGCCGGGTGATCGACATCCCGGCGATCTTCCTGAACGGCAACAGCGATGACAACATGGTGGTCGCCGCGGGCGACACGCTCTATGTGCCCCGTGCACCTGTGTTCTATATCTACGGAGAAGCCCAGAAGCCGGGCTCTTATCGCATCGAGCGGGGGATGACGGTCATGAAGGCGCTGGCAACAGGCGGCGGACCGACCGTGCGCGGCAGCGAGAGCCGACTGCGCCTGACCCGGAAAAATGCCAAAGGCGTCGAGGAGCAATTCACGCCCGAGGCCAACGACCTGGTGCGCCCGGACGACGTTATTTACGTCCGGGAAAGTATTTTTTAGCATTGCAATTGCGTCCCGCAACGGACGCTGCTGGCAACTGTCGGCGTGTAGTCTCAAGGCGCACCTTGCACTGTCGTCGGATTTGTCCTGCATAAAGCTTCGGCGCACTCCGACAAATGAATGGCCGGGTCGAGTGAGCACGAAATATTGCACCGTCTGCGTGGAACTACGTGCTTCGCCGTAAGACAAGGTCTCGCGTAATTCCAAAAATAGACTTTACAAAGCTGCGCTTCCACTCTCAAGTGTAAGGCTGGGATGAGAAGAGTAGCCAATTGCAATTTCAGTATCGCGAGTCGTGTAGGAGCACATCCTCTGACGCAGCAGTGGCGCAAATATTGCTCATAGACTGCGCGATGCAGACAATTCGTTAGTCAAAAGTCTGTCATCAATTTTCATTTAAATTGCCAGAGAGGAGTCTTTTGTGAACGCTGCTGCTTTTGTCGCCGATGCCGAGTTTGCCAATCGCTCTTCCACGCCTTCGGCGGTCTTGAAGGACCAGGTCGCGCTGGTCGTCAATCAGCTGCTGGCGCTCGCGCTGCTGACGATATTCGCGCCGCTGCTGCTTCTGCTCATTGTTTTGGTCTGGCAAAGCGACGGGGCACCGATCGTCTTCGGCCACTACCGCGTCGGCAAGGACGGCAAGTTGTTCCGATGCTTCAAGTTCCGCTCGATGCGTCGCGATGCCGACAAGGTTCTGGCGGCGCTTCTGAGGACCGACGAGGCGGCGCGCGCCGAGTGGAAGCGCGATCAAAAGCTGATCAACGATCCACGCATCACTCCGATCGGCCATTGGTTGCGAAAGACGAGTCTCGACGAGTTGCCGCAACTCGTGAACGTGTTGCTGGGCGAAATGCATCTGGTGGGACCGCGCCCAGTCACTGTCGCCGAGCTGTCTCGTTACGGCAGCGTGCGGTGGCACTACCTGAGTGTTCGGCCTGGGATCACCGGGTTGTGGCAAGTCAATGGCCGCAACAACACCACTTATGCGGAGCGCGTGGCGTTCGACCGGCATTATGTGGAGCGTCGTTCGATGGTCGTCGATGCCGCCATCCTGCTCAAGACCGTGCGCGTGGTCCTGTTTCGTGAGGGTGCACGCTAGACCGCTCTTTCTTCGGAAGGAATGGCTCGACGCTCTCAAAATGATGAACGATTTGCGCTGGGGTGGTGCGAGCGAGCGGCGGGTGCTGCATGTGGTCGGATCGCTGACCGACGAGGTGTTCGGTTTTCTGGCGCCAGCGACGCGAACATTGGCGAAATCGGGGCACAGCCAGTCGGTCTTGGTCGTGGATGAACTTCGATATCAGCACAACGTTCGAAAGCTGGACGGCCTCGCCGCATTGATCAGGGTGCCGAAGGTCGCGAACCCGGTCCGGCAGTGGAAGACGGTGCTCTCGTCTTTTCGTGACGAGGTCGACAAGGGCGGGCTCGAAGCGGTTCATGTGCACGGGCTGTTTCCGTACATCATCGGCTCGTTCGCGTTGCGGCCTGCAACCCTCCGGACTCCCGTCGTGTATTCGCTCCACGGCTCAGGTTGGCGCAAAGTGTCCAACCTTGTCGGGCAGGCTGCGATGCTCGCCGCACGGCCTGCGATTCGCATGCCACGAAGCGCTGCAATCATCGCAGTGCCTGACGAGACCCATCCAGCGGAACTCTGGAAATCGGCCGAACGTATCGAAAGCCCGGTGCACAACGCGTTCTTCGAGGTCGGTCGGCACGAGGCGGATTTTCCTGTCGTGTTCGGCGGCGGTCAACAAAAATACGCCAGGGCATTGGAGATATTTACGCAACTCGCAGTCCTGCTGAGCGGCGAAGAACTGGGGCTTCGCTTTCACTGGATCGGTGCCGTCGATCGGGCTTTCGAGCGCAGGCTGGCCGCTGCCGATGTCACGGTTATGACGGTGGAAAACGAAGAGGATCTGGCCTCGAAACTTTCGGGTGGATGGGTTTGTGTGGCGCCCTGGTCGAGCCGCATCTTTCCATCGTTCCTGGTCCAGGCCATGGCCGCGGGCCTGCCATGCGTCGCGTTCGACTGCGAGCGGCATCGTGAAGTGCTGGCGCATGGCGTCACCGGGTTCTTGTGCGCGTCCGAACAGGAGATGGTGCGCACCATCGCCATGCTCGTAGACGACGCACCGCTGCGCGCGCGGATCGGCGCCGCAGCGCGTGCGGCCGCGCTCGCACGCTTCAGCGAAGTCGAGTTCGAGGCGAGATTGCTCTCGGTGTACCCACCGAGACTCGCAAACGCTCAGCCCGGGGCGAGCTGACACTGCTTATGCATATGTGGACCCAAACACAATGAAAATCGCCTTTGTCGGCTGCGGATACGTCTTCGACATCTATATGCGGACCCGATGGGCGCATCCCGAGCTCGAGGTATGCGGTGTCTTCGACATCGATGCGGCAAGACTGAGCACGGTGTCGCGCCACTACGGCTTCGATGTCTATCCGAGTTACGACGCACTGCTGGCCGATCCGGCAGTGCAGATCGTCGTCAACCTCACGAGCATTCGCGCGCACTACCTCACCATCCGGCGGGCGCTGGAGGCCGGCAAGCACGTTTATTCGGAGAAGGTCCTCACGACCGACCTCGACCAGACACGGGAACTGTTCGCGATAGCCGAGTCCCGCGGTCTGGTCCTCACCGGGGCGCCGTGCAATCTCTATTGCGACGCGGTGAGCACGATGTGGAAGGCGGTGCGGGACGGCGCCATCGGCAAGCCGCTGCTCGTGTATGCCGAGCTCGACGACAACCCTGCCCACTTGATGGAACTGGAGAAAGTGCAGAGCCCCACCGGCGCGCCGTTTCCCTATGCGGAGGAATTCCAGGAAGGCTGTACCGTGGAGCACGTCGCCTACCATCTGGTGTGGATCTGCGCGATGTTCGGACCAGTGACTTCGGTGACCGCATTTTCCAAGGCGCTGGTCGAGCACAAGACCGACACGCCGCTGTCGCCTTCGGACACGCCGGACTTTTCTGTGGGATGTCTCGATTTCGAGAATGGTGCGGCCGCGCGGATCACCTGCAGCTGGGTCGCACCGCGCGACCATCGTCTGCGCATCATCGGCGAGCAAGGCGAAATCTGTGCCGACAATGCTTTTCACGATCAGGCACCTGTGCATCTCGAACGGTTTTCCAGGGTGAGTCTCAGTGCCCGGAAGGCCTACACCGTTCGCACCCAACCGCTGATCGGCCGCATCTTCGGGATCGGTGGCCGAAGGCTTCCGCTGGTGCGGCGCTGGAAGTCGCATGCCGTCGAAGCGGAGCGGGGCGTCGGTCATTCGCTCAAGCACCGGTTCGTCAGCTGGCTGCGCCGACGGGAGGTTTACGCGCAAGACAAGTTGCTAGGTATCGCAGAAATGACCCGTGCAATCGATGAGCATCGGCCGCAGCCCATGCCCGCTGACTTCCTGATTCATCTGAATGAATTGACATTGCTCATTCAACGCGCCGGCACGACAGGCATTGCGATGAAACCCCAGACCACCTTCACTCGTTTCGAACCACTCACGGATGTGGCAACCAGTCCGCGAGACTATCGGACGAGCTATCGTCCCCATTTTTTCGAGCGCCTGCTCGCCGGGACGATGGTCGCGCTGCACAAGAGATGAGACCCGGCAATGGAGTCATCGGCGCTATGAACCAGAACAAGACACCGGCCGGCTACCAGGCCGCTTCGCTCATCCTCGGCTGTTCGCGGCTGGGGTCGGCACTGACGCCGCTCGACCGTCGTCAGTGCCTCGATCTGCTGCACCTGGCGCACGACCTCGGCGTGCGCGACTTCGACACTGCCAACATCTATGGACAGGGCGACAGCGAGCGGTTCATCGGCGAGGCATTTCGCGGTCGCCGGAGCCAGGTGCGGATCGCCAGCAAGGCGGGTCAGCGCTTGTCTCCGGCACAGCGCGCACTGGCGTTGTTCAAGCGCCCGGTGCGATTCCTCGCGAGCAGGCGCCAAGGCATGCGCACCGCCGTGGCGCATCAGCGCGCAGGCGCAATGCGCTTCGATTTCGACGCCGCATCGATCGGTCGCTCGCTGGAATCGAGTCTGCGCCGGCTCGGCACGGACTATCTCGACATCTTCTATCTGCACAGCCCGCCCGTCGCCACGTTGAACGACGACGTGCTTCGACGCAAGCTCGAAGAACTCAAGGCACAAGGCAAGTTCGTAAAGCTCGGCGTCTCGTGCGACGATTCGGCGCTTGCGGCGGTTGCGTGCGACTGGGTGCCGGCCGATGTCGTGCAGTTCGACGTGAGCGACTTACCCGGTGGCGATATGCCCGGCACCCTCGCGAAGGCGTCGGCCCATGGCAAGACTCTTCTCTTGCGCGGGACGGTCCGGCACGGGCGCCCGGCCGCCGGCTCCGAACATGACCTCGCAGCCTTGTTGATCGACCGCAACATTGGCGGCTTCGTCGTCGGCACGACCGATAAAGAGCATCTGAGGGCCAATGTGGAAATGATTCGCTGGCTGCAGGATTTGCATCGAGTTCAAAAGGTGGCCGCATGATGACCGCACCAGCTCCGAGTGCCATCGAATCGGAAGCGGTAGCGAAGCCGCGCGGGCTTTGGCTGGCGCGGGAGATGCCGTTTCCCCTCGACACGGGCGACCATATCTACACCGCATTCTTGGCGAAGTCTTTGGCCGAGGCGGGCGTCGACCTGACGTTCGTCGGCTTCGCGGCACCCGGCGGTGCGCGGCCGCCGTCGGACTGGCCCATACGCTGGCAGCACGTCGAGGGCGCCAAATCGGGCCGGCTGCGCGGTTTGCTGAGCACGATGCCGGTGGTTGCCGCGACGCATGCCACACCGGCCTACCGGGCCGAGGTCAGGAGGCTGGCCGCCGAGCCTTGGGACTTCATCGTCGTCGACCAATACGGCATGGGTTGGACGCTGCCCTTGATTCACGCTGCGCCGGGCAAGCCGGTGCTGGTTCACATGTCGCACGACCATGAGACGTCGGTGACCCGGTCGATCTACCAGGGGTTCGAAGGCTCGGCTCTCAAGCGCTTCGCCTACTGGCAAAACCACGTCAAGACGGGGCGCATGGAAAAGCTGATTGCCCGCAACGTCGATCTGCTGACCACCATCACGGAACACGACGCGACGCTGTTCGAGGCGCAATCGCCTGGCGTTCGCACCGTCACGCTGACGCCCGGGTACGCGGGCGCGCCGGCGGAAGACCGGTCGTTGAGTGCGTCGACGCCGCGGCATGTCTTGATGGTCGGCTCCTATCACTGGATCGCAAAGCAGGAGAACGTTCGGCGGTTCGCGCTGGCCGCAGACGAGGCTTTTACCGCGAACAACATCGAGCTGCACATCGTCGGTTCGATGCCCGAGACCCTGGCGCAAGAACTGCGAGGCCGCTGCAAGTCGGTACGGTTGCACGGCTTCGCGGAAAGTCTGACGCCGCATTTCGTCGGGTCGAGAATGGCCGTGGTGCCAGAGGAAATCGGCGGCGGGTTCAAGCTGAAATTCCTGGACTTCGTCTTCAACAGGGTGCCGGTCGCGACCCTCACCAAAGCCGCGGAGGGCGTGCCGAAAGACGTGGTCGACGCGATGCTGTGTGCCGACGACCTCGAAGGGCTGGTGGCGACGATCGTCGACAACATCGATCGACTCGACAAACTGGATCGCCTTCAGCGACGCGCTCACGACGTCGCAAAAACAGCCTTCGACTGGCCGCGCCGCGGGACGACGATGCTCGGCGCGATGGTCGAGAGCCGCTCGGCCGCCGCATGAGCGCCACGCCAGATTCGAAGTTGCACGGCGCAGTGCCGACGATGATCAGCATGGTCGTGCCCACCCGAAATCGGGCGCACACGCTGCGGCGCGTCGCTGATAGCTATTTCGCGCAGGAAGGCGTCGACGAAATTGTTTTCGTGAGCGACGCCGGCGACGACGACACGGAGACGGCGCTGCGGGAGATCGCGTCGAAATACCCCGGCGTTCGCTTGGTCTTCATGACCAACGCCAGCCGCCAGGGGGCATCGCAGTCGAGAAACATCGGCGTGCAGGCGTGCACGAATGCTTTCATCCTTTTTTGCGACGACGATGAATACCTCGAGGCAGGCTACGCGCAGATTTGCCTGGACAAGCTGCTGAGCTACGGCGCCGGTGCGGTCTCGGGCCGGCGCATCTACATGCGCTCCGGAGAGACGCAGGCGCAAGCGCTGGACCGGTTCGGTAGCGGCCTCCGTGCATCGCGTCCGTTCATTCCGCTGCTGTGCGAGTTCGTCAATGGCGCACGGTTTACCGGAGATATCCAGCAACCCATTACCAATGCGATCATCCTGACGAGGACCGAAGACCTCCGGACCTACGGTTTCGATCCGGCCTATGCCCGCGGCAATGGCTACAGGGAGGAGAGCGACTATCAAATGAACCTCTACGTCAATGGCAAGGACATATGGGTCACCAACCGGTGTCACAGCTTTCACTTGCCGCTGCACGAAGTTCGAACGGGCGGCCAGCGCACCTCGGTATGGAAGCGGCTCTATTGGGAAAACCACTACACGCGCTACTTCTACAAGAAATACTACGACCGCTATGCGAGCCGGATGGGCATGGCCACGCCCAGAGTGCTTGCGGTGCTCGCATTCGGCGCTTTTAGCTTGTACAAGGAACTGGTGCGACCACCCCTTTATCGCGTCGCAGTGGCGCTGATGGCGCGGCGGAAGCGAGCGTAGATGGCGTCTGGAGCGGGCCGTGATCGAATTCCGCTGATCGATCTCATGCGACTGATGGCGGCGATGGCGGTCATGGTCTTCCATTACGGCTTTCTGGGCGGAGTCAACAACGGAATCATCGATGTCTATTCGCCGGAGCTCGGTGAATTCGCGAAGTACGGCTATCTGGGTGTAGACATCTTTTTCGTGATCAGCGGGCTGGTCATTGCGTGGTCTGCCGAAGGATCCGGGGCTGCGCCGTTCGCCTGGAAGCGCTTCTTGCGGATCTATCCGACCTTCGTCTTCAGCGCGGCAGTGACGGCGCTGGTTATCTATCTTGCGAACGACCCGAACTTCTCGGTCAGCTGGCTTCAGGTCTTGGCCCACCTTTTCGTCGACTCCAGACGCGTCGGTGAGCCGCTGCTGGATGGCTCCTACTGGACGATTGTTTTCGAAGTCATCTTCTACGTGATGGTGACCGTTTGCCTGTCGTTTCCCGCCTTGCGCCGCCGAGCCGACGCGTTGCTTTGGCTGTGGCTCGGCGTCAGCATCCTCAATGCCTTCGTTTTGCATACGAGGGCGCTCTCGTATTTCGCGATCGCCGACTACGCAGGCTTGTTTGTCTGCGGCATCGCGATCTATCGTCTGCATCGGGGCCGGACGACGTTCGGGAACATCGCGCTTCTTGTCGTTGCGCTCTGTTATGTCGCCGACCGTGCGCTTGTGTCGGCCAACACCCGATTCGATGCTGCCGGTGTCGATTGGTCGCCTGCGGTCGTTCTCATGATCCTTGCCGCGGGTGTGCTGCTGATCTATGCGTCGTTGAGAATCAGGACCGGAAAAAGGACGGGGCGCTTTCTGAAGCAGTGTGGCGCGCTGACTTATCCGCTCTATCTCTTGCACGGAACGATAGGCGCCATTCTCATCAACCGGTTGTCCAGAAACTTCTCGCTCGAGGTCTCTCTTTTTGTCGCGTCCTTCATCGTGCTGATGTTGAGTCTGGTGGTTGCCAACGTGGTCGAACCCCGACTGAAAACCGCGTTCGTGGCGATGAGAGACCAGGCCATGCGATGCCGTTGAAACGCCACCAGCTGCGATCTTCGATGGTGTGGAGTCTGGTGGAGGCGCTCACCATCCTGCTCACATCGGTGGTCGTCAGCCTGCTGGCCGGGCGCATCATCGGCACCAGCGCTTTCGGGCTTGCCAGTCTGGCGTTTTTCATCGGCTCACTGGCCGAGACGTTGATCGTCGTGCCGTTTTCCGAGCCGCTGATCAGAAGGCAAAGCTATTCGCTTCGGGTGGTCGACGCCGCGTTCACGGGATCGTTCATTGCCGGCCTGAGCATCTTCGCCTTGCTGGTCATGAGTGCGCCGCTCGTGGCATCGATGTATGGCAACGAACAATTGCAATGGCTCATCATGGCGCAGTCGACGACCTCGCTCTTGCTGGGCATCAGAGGCATTCCGGAAGCGGTGCTCGTGCGCAAGCTCAGGTTCAAATCCCTGGCGCGCCGAAACATCGCAGCCAAGCTGGTGGGCGCGGCTGTCACGGTGGCGCTCGCCTACGGTGGCGCCGGCGCATGGAGCATCGTGCTGGGCAATGTCACCTTCGCGGTCGCCTCGACCCTCATGGTTCTGGCCATCCTGAAACGCTGGCCGAGGTTTTCCAGCGAGTGGCATCACGCCCGCGAATTGCTGGGTTTCGGCGTGTTCAGTGCCGCCCACTCGTTCGTCGGTGGCATGACGCCGCGCGTCTTCAATTTTTTGATCGGCTATCTGCATGGCGTCGCAGCCGCGGGACAAACCAGCATCGCGTTTCGTATCAACGATGGCATCGGGGCATTGCTCTACGGTGTGACATCGCGCATGGCGCTTCCGGTGTTTTCGCGACTCGTGGCGCGGCAGGAGGAGTTCCGGAAAGCGCTGGCCGACGGCACCCGCATCTGCTTTTTGCTGGCCGCTCCCGTGTTCCTCGGCACCGCTTTCATCAGCGAGGATCTTGTCTTCATTCTGCTGGGGCCGGACTGGGGCAGCGCAGCCACCGCGCTGGTGGCCGTCAATCTCTTCTCGCTTTGCAACTTTGCGTGCCTGCTGGCTGCCGCGGCTGTCACGGCGCTGGGCCACCCGGCGCGCTGGCTCGTCGTGCAGCTCGCCGGCCTGACCTTCGTCACGCTCGGGTGCGTGGTCACCGCACGAATGAATCTGGCGGCGCCGTTGGTCGTATGGGGCCTGTTCGGACTGGTCTACGTTTTAGCAAGCACGTCGATATTGAAATGGACCAGCGGCGTAGGGTATGGGGCCCAGCTTTCGCCGCTGTTCAGGATATCGCTCGCGCTGGTCGGCATGTCGGCCGCACTGCTGGTCTTCAAGGAGATGACGAGTCTTCCGCTGGGCATTGCGCGACTGGCTTGCGAGATCGTGATTGGAGCCGGCGCGTACACGGTGTTGATCACGATCCTGGAATACCGGACGGTACGGCAAATCATTTCCCGGCGCAGCGAGAGCGAGAGCGGCAATGGCAATGGCAATGGCTAAAGACAAGACGCTTCTCTATCTTTCGTACGGTGTCGGCCCCCATGTGCAGGAGATCATTTTTTCGATCCTGTCGTTCCACCATCTGTCGGGGCCAAAAGACGACATTGCCGCCGTCGTCTACACCGATACGCCGGACGCTTTCGGCGGGCTCGGTGTCGAAATCGAGGTGCTGGATCCATCGCTGCTGACCGCCTGGCTGGGCGGAAGCACCTATATTCATCGCCGAAAGCTCGCTTGCATGATCGATGCGGTTCAGCGGCGGCCGGGCAAAGTCGTGTTCGTCGATGGCGACACTTACTTCCGGCGCTCGCCGCATCTGTTGTTCGACAGGGTCGGGCCAGGTCGTTGCTGCATGCATCTGCTGGAGATCCGCTTGCGTGAGTCCAGCTCGAAGGCGCACCGCGATCTTGCGGACATCGTTCGCGATCATCGCTTCGTCGACGGTCGCGGCGATGCAGTGTCTTTTGCTGCAAATCCAGTGATGTGGAACTCGGGCGTGATCGGCGTTCACTCCGATGATGCAGCGCGGCTGGACGATGCCCTGGTCTTGCTGGACCAGCTATGGGCGGTGATCCGGAGTGTCCATACCGTCGAGCAGTTCGCAGTGGGATGCTTTCTCGAGCGCCTGGATTTGCAAGCGACAGACGATGTGGTGTTTCATTATTGGCCGCTCCCGTTGCGCGATCCATTCCGAAAGCTGTTGCCGGACATCCTGCGGGCGGGATTGCAACTGCCGGTGGCGGAACGGGCCGCCTTTTCGTATGCGGCCCGGCCGCGGCCGAGTGCCGGGATGCGGTTGAAGATGGCCATCAAGCGCTGCTTGCAGCGCGCAGGCTGGCCGCTCAGAGGGCCGAGGGCCAGTGGGTAAACAAGTGGCCAGGCAACCGGGCAGCAATGTCCGGCACTGTCGGGCATCGAACTCCCGGCGTCAGGAATTGACCATCGGCTCGTAACCTGTCCTGCTCTTCTCGGCAGCGGCAGCGGCAGCGGCAGCGGCATCGATGCGCTTCGCCTGCACCTCGCTTGCGATTCGGCTGGCCGGCGGCCACAGCGCCAGCGTCAACAGGATGCCCGCGCTGGTTTCGGAATAGGCTCCGTTCATGAAGATGCAGGTGACCAGGCCGACCTTGACCGGCGTTGCGATCGCGCTGGTCTTGATGCAATAAATAATGAAAGTGCAGTACAGCACGATGCCGGGCAGTCCGAACTCGAAGATGATCTTGGCGAACGACGACTCCCAGACGCTGTACCGCGCCACCTTGGCCTCACCGGCAAAGGTGCCTGCGCCGAAGCCGGTCCAGACTTTGGAAGTCGCATCCCAAAACTGGTCCCGCAGCAGGTAGGTCCAGGCGACGAAACGTTCGAAGCCGCTGGTGCCGACGCTTGCGAATTCCGAGCTTCTTTCCACGAAATAACCCAAGCCGAGCGACTGCCCGAAAAAGGCGCCGATCAAGCCCACGAACAGGGCCAGTGCGGCCAGGTCCCAACGTCGGTTGACGACGACCAGAGTCACCGCACCCGTGGCCAGAACGATCAGGCCGGTCCCGGAAAAAGTGCAGGCGAGGGCGGCCAGATGCGCTGCGATGCGCAGCAGTCTCGTTTTGCCGGACAGTTCCACGAGCAGCGATATGGCGAGGAACTGGCTGAAGAACGAAGGCTCCAGAAAGAACACGCCATTCGCCTTGTAGACGCTCGAGCCGTAGCTCACCGCATTGAGGTAATTGAAGTACTCGATCAGGATGCCCTTCGGCAGCAAATGCTCGATGGGAAATGCCAGCGTCGGGCCGATGACGAATTGCGCGCCGTACTGCACGCAACCCAATATCGCGGCCGCGAATCCTACGTTGGTAAAAATCTCGGCGGGTGTGGACGCTGCCGCATCCGGCGTCGCGCGATCGCCCTTGAGCTGCAGCACATACGGGAAAAATATGAACAGCAGAAAGCACAGGGAGGACAGCGAGAAAGACTTGCCGAACAGCTGGCTGACGCAGACCCATATCGCAAGGAGCAGATAGAAGCAGAGTCTTCCGAGATGGACCTTGAACGCACCGAACAACAGGCCGACGAAGGTCACCAAAAACACCAGAGGCAGGGCGATGCCCAGTCCCATCGTGGAAAACGGCGGCATGCTGAACTTCGCCAGCAGGATCGTGAGTGCGAGCGGCAGCAGGACCAGCACCTTCTGGAAGGTCCGTGCGCTCCCCGGTGTCCGTGGGCCCCGCGGTGCTGCGATGGCTCCGCGCATCGTCAATTGAACGGCACCGCGAGCGTGGTCGTTCCGTTTCGCACCAGGGCCTGTGCCAGCGCCTGCACGTTCGCCCTGGACGCCGTGTGCATGCGAGTGACCAGGAGCGCCAGACCGGTTTCCGCCGCGATCAGTTGGGCGTCGGAGCCCGAAGACCACGCCGGGCTGTCGACCACGATCACATCGTTCTTCGGAGTCAGTCGCGCCATGACGGACCTGAATCGTACCGGGGACAGCAACTTCTGGGGATTGGCCGCGCCGCCTGCCGGCATGACGCCGAGCGCTTCGAACGCGAGCACCGGCACGCCGTCGTCGTAGGCGTCGTCGCCGAGCAGCGCAGTGGCCAAGCCGCCCTCGTTCGCGATATTGAACAGGCTGTGCACCCGAGGGTGCCGCATGTCGCCATCGACCATGATCGTTCGTGCGCCGACCTGGGCAAAAGCCACCGCCAGGTTGGCCGCGAGGAGCGACCGGCCTTCGCCTCGTTCGGCGCCCACGACCGCCACCATCAGGGGCCCGGTCTTTTTCTTGTGTGCCAGAAAGAGCGCCGTTCTCATCCGGAACACCGTGGTCGCGAACGGGTGATCGGGCAACACCGCGCAGACCAGCTCAGGCGACAGGCCTGTGGACACCGGGCGCACTTTGGATGCGTTGGAGTGGCGTGCCAGCGCCAGTCGCACGTCGTCGTTAGAGACCAGTCCCAGTTCGACCGCCGCTTCGCCGAATCCCGATTTGGAGACGAGCTGATGGTGGCGCACCCGCGCGATGTCCTCTCTTTTCAGGCGGCCCGATGCCACCAGCAACTCTCCGATGGACAAGGGCGAGTTGGCCCCCAAGCTCTCCGACTCCGACGGGATTCGCAGTGGTTTGTTCATCGTTATCGAATGCTCAGATATTTGGGACTGAAGGGGCTGGCCGTGAGCCGCACCACCGGCACCACCTGGAGCACCGGGATGCCCATCTCCTCGAAGTCGACCAGGCGGTGAAGCCGGGGCCGGAGCCGGTCGAGTCCGATGGCGATCAGCACGCCGATGAGCAGTCCCGCAAGCAGCGCCACCGGCAGCACCACGGAGGCGCCGGGGCCGCTGCGATCGTCCGGTGGAAAGGCTTCGGTCAGCAGCATCAGGTCTTCGCGCTGGCTGCCGGCTTCCAGCCCGGTCTCGGTGCTGCGCTGCAGAGCCGCTTCGTACAGTTTTCGTTTCTGGCCGACATCCTTGTCGAGTGAAGACAGCTCGACGCGCAACGAATTCAGCTCGACGACCTTCTGCCGTTGCCTTTCGCTGTCGATCCGCAGCGAAGCGGCGCGCGACTGTGCGGCCATGCTGCTGCTGGCAAGGGATGCGGCAACGTTTTTCGATTCTCTGGCCAGTGCGTCACGCGCCTGATCGACCTGCGCGCGTGCCGTGATCATGTCGGGATGATTCGCGCCCAGGCGAGCGGACAGCTGGCGCAGCTTCGCCTCTTTCTCGGCGAGGTCGGCGTTGAGTGTTTGCACCACGGTATTGCTGATGACGTCGGTCGACCCGTTGGGCCCGGCCGCCTGCCGGGCGCGTGACGAGCTGTCGTAGCTCAGGTCCTGGTTGACGAGCGCCTGCGAATTGAGTGCGGCGAGCCGGGCGGTTTCGATGTCGGTTCGATCGTCCAGGCTGGTGATGCCATTTTTGCGCTGAAAGGCCGCAAGCCGTTGCTCGGCTTCTTCAGTCTGGTTGCGCAACGTTTGCGCCTGGACCTTGAAATAGTCGGCGTCCTTGCGGGCCGACGCGATGCGCATTTCACGGGAATATTGAATCAGTGTCGCCGCATACGCATTGGCAACCTCCGCTGCTTCGACGCGGTCCCGATTGCTGAACGTGATATCCAGAACATGGCTGCTTTGTCCGCCCGCACGGATGTCCACATCCTTCTGGATCTTGCGTGCGGCCCAGGCTTCGAAGCCCGGCTCATCGGCAGCGTGCGCGCGCAGCCACTGGCTTTTCAGCAGGTCGCGCAACGATTCGGGAAGGTGCAAGAAAACTTGCCTCGCGACGCCTTCGCTGCGGGCGACGTTGGCGTAGGTTCCCAGAACCGAATCCTGCGCCATGGACTCCTGCGTGGCCGCACCCGACACCGGATTGATGCCGCGGGGGTCGACCACCACCGAGGCAACGGCGCGGTACGAGGCCGGAAACGCGATGCGGTACGCCACCGCCGCGACCAGCACCAGCAACGTCGTCGCGACGAGGAGCCACCAGCGGGTTCGCAGTACATAGAAGAGCTGACCAAATTCCATCATTTCCTCGGGTGGCGGGCATGTTGCCCCATGCTCGTTGTCTTCATTGTGATCTTGCTTGTGAGCCGTCGGATCGTTGATAGGCGCGAACCCAATCGATCTCGAACGTCGTCGGAAAGTTCGCGTCGTCGATGCCGTGGCGACCGGCCCATTCGCCACCGATCGCCAGATTCAGCATCACATAGGCCTTGGGCGCCGGACGTCCATCCGAATATTGCCAGCGGTAGTTTCGCTCCATGATTTTCTTGCCGTCGACAAAAGTCGAGACCGAGTTCTCGGTCCACTCGGCGCCGATGGTGTGCCAGCCCTGATCGAAGGCGTAAGGCGCTCTCCAGTAGCTCCACTGCGTATTGAACGTCGGATCGGTGTAGACGAAGTCCGCTGCGGTGTTCGTCTGCTGTATGACGCTGGAGTGCAGCATGTCGGGCGTGTCTTCCGCGCCGTTGTTGACGTACTCGAAGATATCGATTTCCGGCGGCCAGTTCTGGGTGCCGTCGGACGCCACATCCGAATTGAGCCAGAACGCGGGGAACACGCCGCGCGCTCCGGGCATCTTGACCCGCGCTTCGAAGTAGCCGTACCGCGCCGTCCAGTCAGAGCGAATCATTCCGGATTCGTAGAGGTTGTTGCCGACGGGGCGGGCGATCAGCGTCAAGCGGCCACCGGCAACGACGTGGTTGCCGTTTTCCCGGTAACGCTGCTGCTCGTCTTTGAGGTGATCGAGTGTTTCGTTTTCGTAGATATAGCGGGTGAACCACTTCGACTTGTCCAAAGCGGTGCCGTTGAACTCGTCGTTGAAGACCATCGTGTAGCCCGCCGGAACATGGGACTCCTGCGGGTTGTCGACCGTCTCGACCAGATTGATGCGCGGCCGTTTCATCAGCGAAACCGCCTTGACGCGCACCGCTTGCCCGCCCAGGCTGCTCAGCCGCACTTCAGCCATTCGGGTGAACTCGGGTGCGACGAACGACAACTCGACAGCGGGATTCTTCGAAGCATCGAAGGGCGCCGTGAAGGTGCGAAAACTTTGGTTCCAGGCCGGAATGCGAAAGACGACGGCGGCCGTTCCGGCGCCGGCGCCGGAAGCCGCGTCCAGAGTGACGCGCAACACGTAGCCTTGCCCGGCGACGAGGCGGTCGCCATCGATGTTCTGGATGAGGTTCGAGCCCACCGGAATGGACTGGCCCTGAGCCAGACTACCCGACGGGTCCGGCGCCTTGGCGTCGGACCGCCAGTTGGAAAGCCCCCCGGCGAAGTTTCCGTTCGACAGCAGTTCGGTGTCTTGCGCGAAGGCGGATCGGGTGTGCAGACCCGACACGCAGCCGGCCAGCGCGACCAGGGCGAGCAGCCAGCGCCTGCCCAGGAAAGAGGAGGTGCGCATGGATGGGATGGCCCGCGTCGGCATCGCTATTTGCGCAGCGATGCTGCCGGCGACCAGGTCTGAAACCGTTCGCCCCGCAACGATCTCACGACACCGACGCCGGTTGCGGCAAACGCCGCGAGGATGTCGTAGATCTGCGAAAAAGGCCGCAGCGGCCAGCGCGAGCCGATCGTCCAGATGGCCAGCGGAGAGAGCGCGAGAAGTACCGCCACGGCCCACCATCCGATCGAGGCGGCACCGAGCATGCCGAAGACGAGCGAGGCCGCGAGAAAGAAGATCGAAAGCCAGCGCAGCAGTTTGTGAGAGGCGTATTTGTAGACCGAAAACGCGTCGAGTCTCCGGATCTGCGCCCACAACAGCCGATGCACGTTGAAGGCCTGGCAGGCGATGCGGATCTTGCGGCGAAACTCTTCGGACGACACGGCAACGGACTCTTCGAAGGCCTTCACGTCGCTGGCCTGAATGACCCGCTGGCCCTGGCACATGACCATCAGCGAGCAATAGAAGTCGTCGATGATGTGATCGGGCGGCGGCCGATGCAGCACGCGGCGCATCGCGAACAGTGAACCGTCGGCGCCGATCACGCTGCCCGTGGCGGACTCCAGCCGCTTGATGGCTTCTTCGATGCGCCAGTACAAAGAGCCCGAATGCGCCGTCACCGAATCGGCGGCGTTCACATAGGTCAGATTGCCGCAGACACAACCAACGTCGGGTTGCCTGAAGTGAACTTCGAGCCGTTCGACGACATCGGGCGCAAGCATGACATTCGCATCCGTGAAGATGACGATATCGGCCTGCGTACGCTGCACCAGCAGATTCATTCCGTGTGTCTTGCCGTGTCTCTCGGTGGCGACCAGCAGCGTGATCTGGCTTGCGTACCGCTCGCATAGGGCTGCCGTCCGGTCGCTGGCCGCGTCGACATAAACCAGAATCTCGAGGTCCGGCTGGCCGATGCGAAGCGCGAGCAAGTTGTCGAGTTTCGCTTCGATGACGGCCTCTTCGTTGTAGGCGCAGGTGCAGATCGCGAACCTCAAGGCGAAGGCGGCCGTTTCCGGCGGGGCCGTCGGCCTCGCGCCTCCTGAACGGCCGAAACGGCCAACGCGGTCAAACCTGCCGAAACGGGCGAGCACCGCCAGCGACAACGGATAGGTCGTGAACGGATGCAATGCGAGCCAAAGGCAGGCCGCCGCAAGACAGAAAAACGTCAATGCCATGTGATGCTGCCTCTGTGCATGAACTGGTTTCTGGTCACAGCTCTTGAGCAAGTTCGATGCCGGAATGCGCCACTTCAACGCCGAGCCTGGACGCGTAGCCGGCGGGGTTGCGGCGCTGCCATCGCCAACTGTCGGCACACATTTCGGCGAGGCCGCGACGGGCTTTCCACCCGAGCAGCTTGTGCGCACGTGCGGGGTCGCCCCAATAGGCCGCGACATCGCCCGGCCGGCGCGGCCCCAGTTGGCGCGCAATCGGCTGCCCTGTCGCACGCTCGAACTCGTTGATCACATCCATGACCGAATAGCCCTGGCCTGTGCCCAGGTTGAGGGTCAGCAAGCCAGGCCGGCCGCCAGCGTGTTTCACGGCGGCGACGTGGCCTTCCGCCAGATCCATCACGTGCACGTAATCGCGAACGCCCGTGCCGTCCGGCGTTGCGTAATCGCTGCCGTGAACCTGCAGGCTTTGGCGTTCGCCCGTGGCCACCTGGCAGAGATAAGGCATCAGGTTGTTGGGCTTGCCTCGGGGTTGCTCACCGATCAAACCGCTCTCGTGGGCACCGACGGGATTGAAGTAGCGCAGCACGATGACGTTCCAGTCCGGCTGCGAGCGATGCAGGTCGGTCAGCATCTGCTCCACCATATGTTTGGATCGACCGTAGGGGCTCTCCGGCCGGCAGTCCGCGCCTTCGGGGATGGGCGAACACTCCGGCTCTCCGTAGACCGTGGCCGATGAAGAAAACACCAGCGTCTTGACGCCGGCTCGCTGCATTTCCGCCGCAAGAACGACAGTGCCGCTCACGTTGGTGTCGTAGTAATGCAAAGGATGGGCGACCGAATCGCCGACGGCTTTCAAGCCGGCAAAGTGAATCACCGCATCGATCTCATGCTCCCGGAACACCTTGTGCAGCAACACCTTGTCGCGGACGTCGCCCTCGACGAAGGCGGGGGCCTTGCCGATGATTTCCGACAGGCGCTCGATCACCCGGACGTCGCTGTTGCAAAAGTTGTCGAGGATCAATGGCTCATAGCCGGCCGCGGCCAGCGCCACGCAAGCGTGGCTGCCGATGAACCCGGCGCCGCCGGTCACGAGGACGGTCCGGGTCATGTGTGCCGTTGCACCGTGGAAGGTGTCGGAGCCGATTCAGAATGAGCAATTGCTTCGATCGCCTGCACGTTTTGCATCTGAAATCCGTTCCTACGACATTTAGAGGAGGCATGGGTTCGCGTTAACCCTAAGCCTAGCGAAAATGCTTGTAGGAGAGTGCGCAGATGACAAAGAGAAACGCTTCAGTGCGTAGCAGCCACACTCGCTCGACCGCTGCCGCAGCCTGGGCGCTGGAAGGCCCGGACTCCGGATCGGCCTTGCCGCTTACCGACTGCCGCTGGCGGGCGAGTCGAGTGCTTTGAGCACCTTGTCGGTGACGTCGTAAGCCGGCTTGATGTAGACGATCTCTTGCAGGATGGCGTCGAACCGCTCCGTTTCAGCCACCTGCCTGACGGCGCGCGATGTGGCTTCCAGCAGCTTTTGCAGCTCTTCGCTGCGCCGGCGTTCCTGGTCCGCCTTGAACGCCTCGCTGACGCGATTCAGCTCACGCTGCTGCTCGGCCAGAC
>JAQGMP010000120.1 GCA_028292285.1 Variovorax sp.
TTTCGGCAGGCGGCGTCTGCGGTGGCGTCGGTGGTTGTTCACCCGCCGCCAGCGGCAGCCAGAGGGCGACGCAGGTGCCTCGGCCCGTGTCGTGGCCGTTGTCCGATACGACATCGATCGCGCCGCCAAGGTCGGCCACGATGCCGTGCACCACCGACAGCCCGAGCCCGGTGCCCTCGCCCACCTCCTTGGTGGTGAAGAAGGGGTCGAACATGCGCTGCAGCACTTCGGGCGCGATGCCGCAGCCGGTGTCGGACACCTCCAGACGCAGCCAGGCGCCGGGCCCGATGTCGCCCTGCAACAGCGACTGCCGATGTGCCGTATCCGCCCGCTCCAGCCGCAGGCCGAGCACGCCGGCTTCGCCCATCGCCTGCACGGCGTTCGTGCACAGGTTCATCACCACCTGGTAGAGCTGGGTTGCGTCGCCCATCACGACGGCGTGGCCGGCGTTCAGCCGTGCCTCGACATGGATGCCCGAAGGCAACGACGGTGTCAGCATGGCCACCACTTCCTCGACCAGCGTCTGCAGGTCGACCTGCGTGCGCTCGGCCACGCCGCTGCGGCTGAAGTCGAGGATGCGCTTGACCAGCAGCCGCGCCCGCGCACCGGCCTGCAGCACGCGATCGATGTGGCGACGCTGCGGACTGCCGCCCGGCGCGTTCTGCTGCGCCATTTCCCCGAAGCCGAGGATGGCGGCCAGGATGTTGTTGAAGTCGTGCGCGATGCCGCCGGCCAGCGTGCCGAGCGCCTCGAGCCGCTGCGTCTGCTGCATGCGTGCGCCCAGGGCGGTCTTGTCGGCCTCTGCCTGCTTTCGCGCACTGACGTCGGTGGCGGCGCAGAACAGCCGCCGCGGCGCGCCTTCGTTGTCGCGCAGGCAGCGGCCGCGCACATGCACCCAGCGCCAGCCGCCGTCCGCGTGGCGCACCCGGTATTCGAGCTCGATCGCCGGTGTGCGACCGGCCAGATGGTCTTCGACCGCGCTCTTGATTGCGAGCCTGTCGTCCGGGTGCACCGCGATGCGGTCTTGCAAATCCGCCGATTTCACGATCGATGCGTCCTGGTCGATGCCATGCAGCACGCGCCACTGGTCGGAGACGAACACGGTGTCTTCCGGAATGTTCCATTCGGCATGGCCTTCGTTGGCCGCCTCCATCGCCATCGCATAGCGCTCTTCGCTCTGGCGCAGTGCCTGCTCGCCCCGCTCCAGCCGGCGCAGCTGCCGCAACAGCGCGGCGATGGTGACGACCACCAGCAGCGACAGCAGGACCGTGCGGATGGCGCCGCTCCAGGCCTCGTCGTACCAGGGCCGCAGCGCTTCTTCTTCGTCGCGCGTGATGGCCAGAATCAACGGCGCCGTGCCGACGCCCACCGCCACGACCAGCTTGGATTTGCCGTCCATCGGGCTGGTCGTGCGGTCGAGCCGCAGGCCCTTCCTGAGTGTCGACAGTTCGGGGTATTTCGTGGTCAGCCCGGGCACGGCCGGCTGCCGGATGACCAGCGTGCCGTCGGCCAGGGTCAGCAGCAGCGCGCTGCCGTCGCCCGGATGGATCGCCATGTACATGGCCTGCAGGCGGTCCAGGTCGACGACCGCCGTGACCACGCCGGCGAATGCGCCGTGGCGGTCGCTCAGCCGTCGCGAGATGACCAGCGCCGGCACCCGCTCGGTGCGGGTGATCAGCGGCGGGTTGATGAACAGGCCGACACCTGCCCCTTCGCGCTGCGCCTGAAAGTAAGGTCGGTCCGCCACGCTGGCCAGTGGTTCGCCGGTCGCACGCGAGCGCAGGCGCTGCATGCCCTGCGCGTCGACGAGTGTCAGCACGCTGACCTCCGGCACGGTGGCGGCGTGTTGCGCTAGTGCCTGCTGCGCGGCATCGGACGCCAGGTCGGGGCTCGATGCCCCATACCAGCCGGCGGTGTCGGTCAGCAGCACGTCGACCGACTGCAGTGTGTGCGCTGCCTGTGCCGCCAGCGCATTGGCCAGGTTGCTCAACTCGCGCGCGTTGGCCATCATCACCTGCTGGTGCAGGCGCCAGCTGTCGTACACCGCCGAGCCGATGAAGGCAGCAATCAACAAGCCACCGGCCGCGATGATCCCGCGGCGCAACCGCTCGCTCGATTTCATGCGAAGACTCATCGCCATTCAGCCAGGCCCACCGATGGCATCGGCCACCGCGTCGAGCAGCTCTTCGCGACTGCAGGGTTTGGCCACCAGGCGGCGCACCCCCAGCGAACGCGCAGCGGGGGAATGGGGAAGCAGACTCTGGCCCAACTGCGCCGACATGCCGATGACGCGGGCCAGCGGCGCCATCGCCTGCGCCTTGCGTACCGTGTCGGCACCCTGGGTGCGCAGGTTGGGCACGTCGACGATCAGCAGGTCCACCCCGGCTTCGCGCAGGCCGTCGCCCGCAGGCCGGCCGACCACACGGTAGCCTTCGGCCACCAGCCATTCGCCAAGCAGTTCGCGCATGGCGCTATCTTCATCGATGATCAGGATTGTCAGCATGCATTCATTGGGAGCGCCGTGCATGCCGGCGCGATGTCGCCGGCCAGGGCCAGCGTTTCATCTGCATTTCATCTGTAACCCGGCGGTAAGCCCGCTGTGCGCCACCTTGCCTTAGGCTCGACGCCCATGAGCTCAGCGACCGCCATCAGCCCCCCGCACATCCTTGTCGTCGACGACGATCCGGCCATCCGCGAACTGCTGGCCGAGTACCTGGGCGAGAACGACATGCGCGTGAGCACCGCCGCATCGGGGGCCGAGATGACCAGCGCCCTGCACGAAGAGGTGATCGACCTGGTCATGCTCGACCTGCGGCTGGCCGGCGAAGACGGCATGCAACTGGCGCGCCGACTGCGCGAAACCAGCGCCGTGCCGGTGATCATCCTGACCGGCAAACGCGACGAGGCCGACCGTGTGATGGGCCTGGAGATCGCCGCCGACGACTACGTGAC
>JAQGMP010000138.1 GCA_028292285.1 Variovorax sp.
GTCCCGCCTTTCGACGTCACGCGCTGCCGCAGCACCGAAGGCGCTTCTGTTGCGGACTTGGCCAACGCCGAAGCGCCGGTGAAGGTGCCGATGGCCAGGCGCTGTGCCTGGTCGGGCGGCAAGCCCATCTCGACGCCCGCCTCGGTCATCGACTCGATGAAATAGAAAACGTAGGCCGGGCCCGAACCGGACATGGCGGTCACGGCATCGAGCGCGAGCTCGGTGTCGACCCAAAGCAACTCGCCTGTGGGTGCCAGCAGCTGTGCCACGAGCGCCCGGTCTTCGCTGCCGGCCGCGGGTCGGGCGAAGAGCCCGGTCATGCCCTGCCCGACCAGCGCCGGCGTGTTCGGCATGGCGCGCACCACGCGCTCGCTGCCCAACCAGCGCGCGATGCTGTCGGACGTGATGCCCGCCGCGACGCTGAGGTGAAGCGCATCCGGCGCAAACGCGCGCACCGGTTGCGCTGCGTCTGAAAACGTCTGCGGCTTGACGGCCCACACCACCACGGCGCAGCGCGTGAGCGCCGGCCCGGCCTCAGCCAGGGCGGCAATGCCGAATTCGCTGGCGAGCCGGGTACGGGCTTCGTCGAACGGCTCGACCACCTCGAAGTTGTCGGCCGATGCGCCTTGGCGAATCAAGCCTCCGATGATCGCGCTGGCCATGTTGCCGCCGCCGATAAAGGCGATCGGCGGCAGCGGCGCCGAAGCGTTGCGTGGGAGAAAAGTGACGGCGATGGTCATGGTCGGTCGATGAATTCGAAGGCAGCGAACTGGGTGATCTGCAGCGGATTGAAATTGTCGTCGCTGACGACAACCAGCGTGCGATGCCCGTTGGCCAGTGCGGGGCCCCAGCACATGCCTTCGCTGTTGTCGAGGCGCGAAAGGCCGAGCGTCGCAAAGTCGGCGACGAGCGTCTTGCGAGCCGGACGATGGTTGGACGGCGTCAGGGTATCGAGGGTCAGAACGTCGCTGGCGGCACTCGTATCGATCTCGTAGAGGCGCAGCGAATTGCCGGTGCCGAGTGCATAGGCGCGTTCCAGAACGAGCATGCGCTGCGCATCGATCATCAGCACTTCGCTGACGCCGTTGTCGGCATAGCCGCCCGGCGCGATCGGGCGTTGCGGGATGGCGTCGGGGACATAGGTAATTTGCCGCGTCGCGCGTCCGGAAACCAGATCGATCTGCGTGAAGCGGCATGGGCCGCCCGCTGCGTCGAGCGTCGGCACGGGGCCGTCTTCGATCAACGCATTTTCCATTGCCAGCCAGGCATGGCGGCCGTCCGGCGTCAACGTCAGGCCCTCGAATCCCAGGTTGTCGCGAGGCCCGCGTTGCTTTGCAGGATCGGCTTTGAACATCGAAGGCAAAGCGAACTCGCGCAAGAAACGGCCGTCCCGCGCCGATTCATAGAGTGCGGGGCCGAAGCCGCGCACCACATCACCCTCGCTCGACCACAGTACCGTGCCGGTCCCGGGCCGGAACCTGAGCGACTCCGGGTCGGGAACCGGCAGGCCGTCTATGGCTTTGGCGCGCGCTGGCCACAGCCCGTCGCCGGGGCGCTGCAAGAAAACAACGGAAACGGGCTCAGGGGCGGCCGCGGCCATGTCCGGCCAGCGCGCGGTGTAGAACCGCACAGGAGCGAGGTCGGATCGGTCATCGCTCAAAAGCAGGTACTCACTTGTCGCGGGATCAAAATCGACGCCAGACAGGCCGCCCATTGGCGTGCCTTGTATCTGCATCCGATGCGGCCATCTCCCTTCGGCAATTCGTCGGAGACGAGCCGGCAGAACCGCGCGATCGGTTTGCGGGCTGGTGGCGGGGCTGTGGCAACCGGAAAGCCCGAACGTGGCGGGCCCTGCGACAAGGAATCCGGCCAGCAGCCGGCGGCGGGTCAGCGTAGCGGCTTTGTATTGCTTGTTTTTCACGACGCCAGTCTAGGGTTCTGCGGCTCGCTTGCCAAAGCCCGGTTGACGCCCTGCCGAACGCATGGCACAATCATGGGCTTCGCTCTAAACGGGTGAAGCTTCTGCCCAGCGGAAGTGCCTCGAGTGGTTCGGGGTGCGGACGACGGGCCCAAGACTGACCGCAGCGAATCCGCCTTCGGATTCGCATCGGTACAAGTTGGGAACTATTCGAAATGATCCAAACTGAATCCAGGCTCGAAGTGGCCGACAACACAGGCGCGAAATCCGTCTTGTGTATCAAGGTGCTGGGTGGCTCCAAGCGGCGTTACGCCAGCGTTGGCGACGTCATCAAAGTCAGCATCAAGGAAGCCGCTCCGCGTGGTCGCGTCAAAAAGGGCGAGATCTACAGCGCTGTCGTGGTTCGCACCGCCAAGGGCATCCGTCGCGCCGATGGTTCGCTCGTCAAATTCGACAGCAACGCAGCTGTGTTGCTCAACGCCAAGCTGGAGCCGATCGGCACCCGCATCTTCGGACCGGTGACGCGCGAACTGCGCACCGAAAAGTTCATGAAGATCGTGTCGCTGGCTCCCGAAGTTCTGTAAGGACAACAACGCCATGAACAAGATTCGCAAAGGCGACCAGGTCATCGTGTTGGCCGGTCGTGACAAGGGCAAGCGCGGCGTGGTTTCGCTGCGCAAGGACGACTCCCATCTGATCGTCGACGGCATCAACACCGTCAAGAAGCACACCAAGCCGAACCCGCTCAAGGGAACGACCGGCGGCATCGTCGAAAAGACCATGCCCATTCACCAATCCAACGTGGCGATCTTCAATGCCGCGACCGGCAAGGCCGATCGCGTGGGCATCAAGGTCGCGGACGGCAAGCGCGTTCGCGTCTTCAAGTCCAGCGGCGACGAAATCAAGATCGCCTAAGGGGTACTCACATGGCACGTCTCCAACAACACTTCCGCGAAAAAGTCTCCAAGGACTTGATCGAAAAGTTCGGCTACAAGTCGCCGATGCAGGTCCCGCGCATCACCAAGATCACGCTCAACATGGGTGTGGGTGAAGCGGTTGCCGACAAGAAAGTGCTCGACAACGCTGTGGCCGATCTGACCAAGATCGCCGGCCAGAAGCCCGTCGTCACCAAGTCGAAAAAGGCCATTGCCGGCTTCAAGATTCGCGAAATGCAACCGATCGGCTGCATGGTCACGCTGCGCGGCGTGCAGATGTACGAATTCCTGGATCGCTTCGTCACGGTGGCTCTGCCGCGTGTTCGCGACTTTCGCGGCATTTATGGCCGTGCGTTCGATGGTCGAGGCAACTACAACATCGGCGTGAAAGAGCAGATCATTTTCCCCGAGATCGAATACGACAAGGTCGATGCCTTGCGCAGTCTCAATATCAGCATCACGACGACGGCCAAGACCGACGAAGAAGCCAAGGCGCTTCTCGCTGGTTTCCGTTTCCCGTTCAAGAACTGAGGCGACCTGTGGCTAAAGCATCTCTGATCCAGCGCGAACTCAAGCGCGACAACCTGGTCGCCAAGTACGCCGCGAAGCACGCGGAACTGAAGGCAATCGCCAGCGACGTGAAGAAGAG
>JAQGMP010000140.1 GCA_028292285.1 Variovorax sp.
TGACCGAAGCGGCCATCATGGGCAAGCGCGACGAGCTGCGCGGCCTGAAGGAAAACGTCATCGTCGGCCGCCTGATCCCTGCGGGCACCGGCATGGCATACCACCAGGCACGCAAGGTGAAGGACGCGATGGACGAGGCCGAGCGCCGCGCGATCGCCGATTCGGAAGCCGCCGAACTGGCTGGCAATTCGACCGACGACACCGCGACGGTCGACGCTGGCGAAGGCGCCGCGGCCGAGTAATCAGCCCATCGGCCGAAGGCCTGCCGCGTTAGCATGCCGGCATGACCGGTATCCAACGCCCTCCCTCCGCTTGCGGACGGAGGGCGTTTTTCAATTCCGGGCGGCGATGAGTGCGGTGCCCGATTCGTGGGCTTACTGGGTCGGCGGTGCGCTGCTGCTTTTCTGGTTCGTGGGCGCCTACAACCGGATGATCAGGCTGCGTTCGGCGGCCTTTCAGGCCTATGCCACGCTCGACGCCGCATTGGTACGGCAACTCGAGTTCGTCCAGGCCAATGCCGCTGCCGGAGCGGAGTCGCTGCTGGCGGCCACCACGCAGCTCACGACGCTGGTGGCGGCGACGCGGGTGCGGCCGCTGGACCCGGAGCGCATCGAGGCCCTCGGGACGGCCTTGAATGTGCTGCTGTCGGCTTGGCAGCGCTTGCATCCCGACGATGTCGTCAGCTTCGACGCCGAAGGCACGATGTCACGGCCGGCGCCTCTGAAAGGTGTCGATGAGGAGCCGCCACCCCCCAGCCGGTTCATCGCCTGGCCCGAGCCTTCGGCCGCGGCTGAAATCGCGCGCGGGCAGTTCAACGCGGCGGTCGCTCAATACAACGCGGCCATCCGGCAGTTCCCGGCCCTGCTGATCGCCTGGATCATGCGGCTTCGTCCTGCGGCGCCCTTGCTTTGACGACGCGCAGCGCGCCGCGGCGTCGGCAACGTGCGCGCCCCGTTACCATGGCGGCAACTTGCCCGATCTCACAGACCCCTCCAGCGGCACCCCGCCGAACCAGCCGCCGCTTTGGCGCCAATTGCAGCTGACCGCGACGGCCCTGGCGGCCATCCGCAGCGGCGTGTCCGGCTCCGTCGCCTTCGACAATGTGGAGACCGCGTTGCGGCCCGGCGTGCAGGCGCTCGGGTTCCAGGTGCTGCGCTGGCTCGGGCGCGCCGAGGCACTGCGCCGGCACCTGGCCAAACGCACGCCGCCGCCGGCCGCCGATGCGCTGTTGTGCACCGCCCTGGCCTTGGCGTGGGACGTCGGCCGCGCGCCCTACGAGCCGTTCACCCTCGTCGATCAGGCCGTCGAGGCCGCCAAACGGAACCCTGCCACGCGTGCGCAGGCGAGTTTCATCAATGCGTGCCTCCGGCGCTTTCTGCGGGAGCGCGATGAACTGGTCGAGGTAACGGAGCGCGAGCCGGTCGCGCTGTGGAACCATCCGCGCTGGTGGATCGAACGCCTTCGGCGCGATCACCCGCGCGATTGGCAGCAGGTGCTCACGGCCGACAACCTGCAGGCGCCCCTGACGTTGCGCGTCAACGTCCGCAAAACCTCGGTCGCAGACTATCTGGCCGCGTTGACGGCCGACGGGCAAGCCGCCAAGCCGGTGGGCGCGAGCGGGGTGCAACTGAGCCGGGCACGGCCGGTGTTGCAACTGCCCGGCTTTGCCGAAGGCGAAGTGTCGGTGCAGGACGCCGCCGCGCAGCTTGCCGCACCGCTGCTGCTCGAAGGCCTCGATCTGGCCTCTGGCGAGCCATTGCGCGTGCTCGACGCCTGCGCTGCACCGGGCGGCAAGACCGCGCACCTGCTCGAGCTCGACCGCGGACGCGGCCTCGAGGTCACGGCGCTCGAAATCGACGCGGCGCGCACCGGCCGTATCCAGGAAACCCTGACACGCCTCGGGCTGCAGGCGCAGATCGTCGTGGCCGACGCCGCCCGACCGGAAGCGTGGTGGAACGGCACGCCGTTCGATGCCGTCCTGCTCGACGCGCCCTGTACGGCGTCGGGCATCGTGCGCCGCCATCCGGACGTGCGATGGCTGCGCCGCGAGAGCGACATCGAGCAACTGGCGGCGCAGCAGGCCCAGTTGCTCGCCGCGCTCTGGCCGCTGGTTCGCGCAGGCGGACGGCTCCTTTACTGCACCTGTTCGGTTTTCCGTGACGAAGGCTCGCACCAGATCGATGCGTTTCTTGCGCACAACACCGACGCCCGATTGCGGCCGTCGCCCGGCCATTTGCTGCCCCAAAGCGCCGGGATTGCCCGTGCCGTCCCGGACAATGCCTTGGGTGAACACGACGGTTTCTTCTACGCTCTGCTCGAAAAGCGCCTCGGTTGAGTCGCGCGCGCCGGCAGCGGGCGGCCCGGCCGCGCGCCACATGCGCCGGCGGCAGATCGTCGCGCTCGCTGCCTTGCTGCTGGCCGGCACGCTGTCGGGTGCGCCCACGCCGGCCCTGGCCGATTCGCCCCAAGCCTCCGTCACGCAGATGCGTCTCGAGGAGGCCGACGACGGCGTCTACCTGACGGCGCAGGTCCAGTTCGAATTGCCGATTGGCGTGGGCGAGGTCCTCGAAAAAGGCATCGCCGTCTACTTCGTGGTCGACGCGGAGCTGTACC
>JAQGMP010000144.1 GCA_028292285.1 Variovorax sp.
TGTGGCCGGCATCTTCGATGCGCGCCACCCGCACATCGCGCACCGATTTCAGCCGCGCGTGGAACTCGTCCAGCGAATAGCGGCCCTTCCACCATTTCGACAGGCTGTTGTCTGCCGCCTCGACCGCAAGCAGCGGCGCCGCGATGCAGGCATACAGCGCCAGCACTTCGTCGACCCGAAAGATGTGCGCGTTGATGATCTTGTGCGCCGCATCGCCGAGGATTTCCCAGCGTTCGGCGCCGTCGGCGTTGAGCCGGCTGCCGGCCCAGTGGCTCGCCAGCCAGTCGGCCTTGTCCTGCGTCAGCCGCGGATTGGTCTTCATGAGACGGCGCGCCACGCCGTCGGCCGCGGGGTAAGCGGCCAGCGCCATCTCGCCGCGGTGCAGGCGTTTGAGTTCGTCGATCCATTTGCCGTAGCGCACCGGCGCCTCGCTCGGCGCCAGCCCGGGCATGCCGAAGCCTTCGAGGTTGATGAGCCGGCGGATGCGCTGCGGCCGCACGCCGGCGTAGTGCATCGCCACGTTGCCGCCCATGCTGTGGCCGACCAGGTCGACGGCGACGCTTGCTGCGCTGCCGTCAGAATCAGCGCGAGGGCCGGCGTAGTGGTCGAGCAGCCAGTCGAGGTCGGCCAGGTAGTCGGGCATCCAGTAGTTGTCGACGCCGCCACCTTCGGTCTGTCCGAAGCCGCGCCAGTCGGGCGCGATGACGAAGCGCTCTTCGGCCAGCGCATCGACCACGAATTGCCATGACGCGCCGACGTCCATCCAGCCGTGCAGCAGCACGAGTGGCGGCCGCGTGGCCGATGGCTGGCCCCAGAGCCGCACGTGGTAATTGAGGTTTCGCACGGGCACGAATTCGCTGCGGGAGGCGCGGAGGGCTTGGTACATGCGCTCGATGATAGGCAGGCGGCGGCAGGCGCACTGTCACACTTGGGCTTGCACGCGGGCCCGCACGCGCGAGCCTCGGCGGCGGTAGCATTCCGCCCATGAAAAACATCCCCTTCGAAAAAATCAGGCTGGGCCGGAGCGATCTGCGCGTCACGCCGATTTGCCTTGGCACCATGACCTTCGGCGAGCAGGTCGACGAGCCCACCTCGCACGCCGTACTGAGCCGCTCGCTCGAGCGCGGCATCGACTTCATCGACACGGCCGAGATGTACTCGGTGCCGACGCGCAAGGAAACCTACAGCGTCACCGAAAGCATCATCGGCCGCTGGTTCGCAGCCAATCCCGGTGCGCGGCAAAAGCTGACGCTGGCCACCAAGGTGGCCGGCCCGTCGCGCGGCATGCCGTGGGTGCGCGAAGGCGCCGGCATGACGGCCGCCGACATCGTGGCGTCGTGCAACGCGAGCCTGAAGCGCCTGCAGACCGAGGTGATCGATCTCTACCAAATCCATTGGCCTGAGCGCAACACGCCGCTGTTCGGCCAGATCTATTTCGATCCGGCCAAGGAGCGCACGCAGACGTCGATCCACGAGCAGCTCGAAGCGCTCGGCGGGCTGGTGAAAGAAGGCAAGGTCCGCTACATCGGCTTGTCCAACGAAACACCTTATGGTGTGCACGAATTCGTTCGCCTTGCCGAGCAGCATGGCTTGCCGCGCATCGCGACCGTGCAGAACGTGTACAGCCTGATCAGCCGCGCGCTGGAGAACGGGCTGGACGAAAGCATGCATCGGCTCGACGTGTCGTTGCTGGCGTATTCGCCGCTGGCCTTCGGCTTGTTGACCGGCAAGTACGACGAGAGCGGCATCGAAGGCCCCAACGCACCCAAGGGGCGCATTTCGGGCTACGAGTCGGTGCGCAAACAACGCTGGGGCCGGCCCGATGCGTTGCGTGCGGCGCGTGCGTACAACCGCCTTGCGCGCGAGAACGACATGACGCCGACGCAGATGGCGCTCGCGTTTTGCTACACGAAGTGGCAGGTCGCCAGCACCATCATCGGTGTCACGACGGTGGCCCAGCTCGATGAAGACCTGGACGCCTGGGGCACCACGTTGTCGCCCGAAGTGCTGGCCGAGATCGACAAAATCCGCTGGGACATCCGCGACCCTGCGCTCTGATCCTTTGCGCCGCGCCGGGGGCTGGATGGCATGAGCAAGAAGCTGCACGTCAGCGAAACACCCGCGACGCAGCTGCTTCGCGCCCGCGGCATCGCCTTCACCGAGCATCCGTACGAGTATCTGGCGCATGGCGGCGCGCAACACAGCGCTGCCGTGCTGGGCTTCGATCCGTTCACCGTCGTCAAGACCCTGGTGATGCAGGACCAGGACGCCAGGCCGCTGATCGTGCTGATGCACGGCAACCGCACGGTGTCGACCAAGAACCTGGCGCGGCAGATCGGCGCCAAGTCGGTCGAACCCTGCAAGCCTGAAGTGGCGCAGCGGCACAGCGGCTACATGGTGGGCGGCACGTCGCCATTCGGAACGAAGCGTGCGATGCCGCTCTACATCGAATCGACCATCCTCGAGCTCCCGAAGATCCTCATCAACGGCGGCCGGCGCGGCTATTTGATCGGCATCGATCCGAGGGTGTGCGTCGACTTGCTCGATGCCGGGCCGGTGCAGTGCGCACTGGCAGAATGAGCGACTTTTTTTCCGAGGCCGGAGCCTGTGTTGAGTTCATATCTGCCCTCTCTTGCCGCCCTCGTTGCCATCGCCGCGGCTTACCTGATCGGCTCGTTGTCGTTCGCGGTGATCGTGAGCAAGGCCTTCGGCATGGCGGACCCGCGAAGCTACGGCAGCGGCAATCCCGGTGCGACCAATGTGCTGCGTTCGGGCAACAAGACCGCGGCGCTCGTGACCTTGCTGCTCGATGCGGCCAAGGGCTGGCTGCCGGTGTTCGTGATCCGGCACTTCGGCGCCGACTGGGGCCTGGGTGACGGCGTGGCCGGAATCGCCGGGCTCGCAGCGTTTCTCGGCCACCTTTATCCGGTGTTCTTTTCATTCAAGGGCGGCAAAGGTGTGGCGACCGCGGCCGGCGTGATCCTCGGCATCGCACCGCTGCTGGGGCTTGCCACGGGCGCGACCTGGCTCATCATCGCGGTGTTCTTTCGCTACTCGTCGCTGGCCTCGCTGGCGGCCGCTTTCTTTGCGCCGGCCTACTACCTCATCGGCGGCAACATCGCCTGGCCGTTGCACCGCACGGTGCTCGTGGCGCTGATCGTCATGAGCTTGCTGCTGTTCTGGCGGCACCGCGAAAACATCCGCCGGCTCGCTGCCGGCACCGAGTCGAAGCTCGGCTCCAAAAAGAAAGTCTGACCATGTCCGAGATCACGCGTTTTCATGTCGGCCCACGCTTGTCCGAGACTGCCGTGCACAACGGCACCGTCTACCTCGCGGGCCAGGTGCCCGACGACACCACCCTGGACATGCGCGGCCAGACCGCACAAGTGCTCGGCATGGTCGAGCGCCTGCTGGCCGAAGCCGGCAGCGACACCTCACGCATCCTGATGGCGCAGATTTTCTTGAACGACATCGCGGACATCGTGGTGATGAACGAGGTGTGGGACGCGTGGATTCCGGCGGGCCATACGCCGCCGCGTGCCACGGTGCAGGCCAAGATGGCCAACGCGGCCTACAAGATCGAGATCGTCGTTACCGCCGCGCAGGCCTGACGGCAAGCGTCGGACGAAAAGCGCGTCAGAAGCGCTTTTCCAGCACCATCTGATCGGCGTCGCGCCGCATCGAAAAACGGTTGATGAAGCTGTTGCCGAGCAGGATGAACGGCATCGACTGTTCCGACACGATGGCGTCGACGTCGTACACCTCGACATCGCCCACACGCACGGAATTCAGCCGCAGCCGAAACCCTGCCGCCACGCCGTTCGCGGTGTTGATGCGCACCGGCGTGCCCTTGCTGTAGTCGAGCCCGATGCGCGTGGCGTCGGCCGCCGACATCGCGACGGTGGTGGCGCCGGTGTCGAGCATGAAGTTGACGGTGCGGCCGTTGATGGTGCCTTGCGTCATGAAGTGGCCGCGGCTGTCGGCCGGCAACACGATGCGGTTGCCGCCGGCGCCCGATCCGCCGCCGCCCCCGATGCTGGCCGGCGTGTCCATGCGCAAGGTGATTCGCTTGCCTTCGGACTCGACGACGGCTTGCTCGGCCTGCAGCGATACCAGCTTCACGCCCTGAAAGGTCTCGCCGACAGCCACCGTTTTGGGCGCGCCGCCGTTGACGATGAGGATGGCGCGGCTGCCGATGGTGCCGGTGAGCATCATCGATGTCTGCGCCTGTGCGAACACGCAAGCGCAAGCCAGCACGAGTGCCGCTGCGGGCCGCAAGCCGGGCATGCCCAGGCGTAGCATGGTCAGTCGCGGAAGTTGTTGAACGACAGCGGCATGTCGGGCACGTCTTT
>JAQGMP010000147.1 GCA_028292285.1 Variovorax sp.
GACGGCAACATGCAGGAGGGCAGCTTCCGGTGCGACGCCAACGTGTCGGTGCGCAAGCCCGGGCAACCATTGGGCACACGCCGCGAGATCAAGAATCTGAACAGCTTCAAGTTCATGCAGCAGGCGATCGACTACGAAATCCGCTGGCAGATCGAAGAGATCGAAGATGGCCGCAAGGTGCAGCAGGCGACCGTGCTGTTCGACCCGGACTCGGGCGAGACGCGTGCGATGCGGACCAAGGAAGACGCTGCAGACTATCGCTACTTTCCCGATCCGGACTTGCCACCACTGGCGATCTCGCAAGAGTGGATCGATCGCGTCAAAGCCGGGATGCCAGAGCTGCCCCGCGCGATGGCGGCACGGTATGTGACGTCACATGGCCTCTCTGAATACGACGCGGCGCAGCTGACGCAGAGCACCGCACTGGCACGCTACTTCGACGATGCCGTGGCAGCCGGCGCTGCGCCTAAGCTCGCGAGCAACTGGATCACCGGCGAGATGGCGCGGCGGCTCAACGCGGAAGACATCGCCATCGCCCAAGCGCCGGTCGGCGCGGCTCAACTTGCCAAGCTGGTCGATCGCATTGCGGATGGCACGGTGTCGCACAACGCCGCGCGCCAAGTGTTCGACGCGCTCTGGTCGGGTGAAAATGCCGACGTCGATGCGCTCATCGAAGCCAAGGGCCTCAAACAAATGAGCGACGCCGGCGCCCTCGAAAAGATCATCGACGGCGTGCTGGCAACGAACCAGAAGAACATCGACGAATACCGCGCCGGCAAGGAAAAAGCCTTCAACGCGCTCGTCGGCCAGGTGATGAAAGCCAGCCAGGGCAAGGCCAACCCGGCGCAAGTCAACGCGCTGCTGAAGTCAAAACTGCAGAGCTAAAAGAAGGCGCCGCAACGCGCTGGCTTTTGCGTCGGCTCTTCACGTGAAACACCACGGAACTGGCTTCGCCAGGCCGCTGGTGTTGCCCCCGGTCAGGGGGTGGAAGCAGCGACACGAAGTGCGCAGCGACCTGGGGGCGAGTTCTATCTCGCCGTGCCGCCAGCGTCTGTGGTCCAGAGCTGGCGCAAACGGATTCGCTCATCGTCGAAGCGCGAATTCACCCGCCTCTTCTCGTCTTCCTGCTCGCCGATAAAACGGTTCTGCACCGACACGCTTTGCACGTTGTCGTCGAGCTTCCGGCGCACGGCGCCCGGCGCACGGCTAATGTCGCTCTTGTAGAACTCCAGCTCTTCGTCGATTTTCTTGCGCTCGTCGGACAGCTCGGCCAGGCGCTTTTGCGCCGCCTGGATCACGGCGTCGATCTGCACCAGCGCCTCGGCGCGTTCGCGGTTGTGCGCTGCGGCGTTGGGGTATCGAACCAGCAGGGCGCGTTCGCGGCGGCGTTCTTCGACCTGGCGCGCCTGCAGGATGGCAGCCTGCCTCGCGCGCTCTTCGCGCTCCGCCGCTTCACGCGCGGTATAGGTGGGCTCGACGGTGCGGCGCGTGGTGCCGCTCGGGTTGAGTTCGCGCTGTTCGCGGTCGATGCAGTCTGCAATCGGGCGGTCGGCCGTGATGATGCGGCCGCGCGAGTCGGTGCAGCTGTAGATGCCGCCACTGGCCCCGCCGTTCGCGGCGGTCTGCGCTTGCGCCACGCCCCACGCGAGCAACAGCGTCGACGACAGCATGGCGAAAAATTTTTGTGTGCGCACCAGAAATCCTGTCTTTCAGCCGCCGACAACGCTAAGCGCCGTAACGCTGCCGGTATGCCATAACCCCCTCTCGATGAACGCCCAAAGATGGGTCTGCGCGTTCCGAGAGGTACTGTAGCAAGTCGTCCAGCGTGGCGATCGCCACCACCTGCATGCCGAGCCGATTGCGTACATATTGCACGGCGCTGTGATCGACATCGTTGCCGTTCTCCGTCGCTTTCTCTTGTCGGTCGAGAGCGATGACCACGCCCTCCGGCGTAGCGCCGGCCGCACGGATCGCCGCGATCGATTCGCGCACCGCCGTGCCGGCCGACATCACGTCGTCGACGATCAGCACGCGGCCCATGAGCGGCGCACCGACCAGCGTGCCGCCCTCGCCGTGGTCCTTCGCTTCCTTGCGGTTGTAGGCGAACGGAACGTTGCGGCCGCGCCGCGCCAGCTCGGCGGCCACCGTCGCACCCAGTGGAATGCCCTTGTAGGCCGGGCCGAAGATCATGTCGAAGCCGATGCCGCTTTCGATCAGCCGGTCTGCATAGAATTCAGCCAGCCGCATCAGCTTGGCGCCATCGTCGAACAGGCCCGCGTTGAAAAAATACGGGCTCATGCGACCGGCCTTGGTCTTGAACTCGCCGAAGCGCAGCACGCCGGAATCGATCGCGAACTGCACGAAGTCCAACGCGACCGAACTGCCAGCCTCATTCAAATCTGTCAATTCAGCCATCTGGAATTCCTTTGTTCAAACTGACAAGCCTCAACCTCAACGGCCTTCGTTCGGCCACCACCAAGGGCGTGGCCGACTGGGTGGCCGAACTGGCGCCGGATTGTATTTGCATGCAGGAGATCCGCGTCCAGGCGAGCGATGTCGAAGGGCGCTTCGAGCGAATGGCCGGCCTCGAGGGCCACTTTCACTTCGCCGAGAAAAAAGGCTACGCCGGCACCGCCATCTACACGCGCCATGCGCCGAGCGACGTCGTCGTCGGCTGGGGCGACACCGAGTTCGATGCAGAAGGCCGCTACCTCGAACTGCGCTTCGACACGCCGGCGCGCAAGCTGTCGATCATCAGTTGCTACTTCCCCAGCGGCAGCTCGGGCGAAGAACGTCAGGCCGCCAAGTTCCGCTTTCTGAAAGGCTTCTTTCCGCACCTGAGCGCACTGAAGAAGGAACGCGAATTCATCCTCTGCGGCGACATCAACATCGCGCACCAGCAGATCGATCTGAAGAACTGGCGCGGCAACCAGAAAAACAGCGGCTTCTTGCCCGAAGAGCGCGCGTGGATGACGCGCCTGCTCGACGCCGGTGCCGATGGCGCCGGCCTGATCGACGTGTACCGCATGCTGCAGCCGGAGACCACCGACGCGGCCTACACCTGGTGGAGCAACCGCGGTCAGGCCTACGCCAACAACGTCGGTTGGCGGCTCGACTACCACCTGGCGACGCCAGCGCTCGCTGACTTGGCGCGGCACGAATCGATCTTCAAGACCATCAAGTTCAGCGACCACGCGCCGATCACTGTCGACTACGATTTTTCACTTTAGAAATGTAAAACTTGGGCGATGGAGGGCAAAGGTAAGCCCTTTGCATTAATGGCTGGCCGCAAATTTTCTCACGAAATATTGCGTTGCATTTAAAGTCCATCGCATGGCCCACCGCTATCACGCCGTTCAAAATCCAGCGCATTTTTGGCGTCAGTTCGGCGTGCAGATGCCTGCTGCTCCGCCTGAAGTTCGCGTTCACGAACAAGGCGTGTTCATCTGTCGTCCACGCACCGACGCGGCCCGCGGTGGCAAGCTGCCCCGTTTCGAAGCTGCAACCGGGCGCTGGGGTTTGATCCCGCTGTTTTCGCCGGACGGCAACGACCGTCTCACCCATGAAGCAGCCAGCGAAACCGCCGCGACCGAACGCAACTTCTACCAGCCCTGGAAGCGGTCGCACCGCTGCGTGGTGGTGGCCGATGCGCTGTTCGAAACGACCGACAGCGGCAACGAATTGCGCATCGAGCGCTTCGACGGGTCGCCCTTCTGCATTGCCGGCTTATGGAATGGCTGGCGCTCACCGCAAGGCGCCTGTGTCCAGAGCTTTGCGCTGCTCACGATCGATGCCCAGGAAGACGCGCTCATGGAGCAACTCAAGGGCGATCGTCCGCGGCGCCGCCCCGTGATCCTGCCGGATGGCTGGGTCGACGAATGGCTCTACGCGCCGATCGAAGAAACCTCGGCTTTCCTCAGGCCCTATCCGCTGCAGATGTGGGTCACCGAACTGTCGGGCAACCCAGCCAGCGGCGTATCGAAGCGGACGGCATCTGCCGAAGCGTCCAGCTTCGGGTGATCAGGCCGGCTCGAACAGCACGTCCTGCGCGCCTTCCCACAGGACTTTGCGGCCGAGCGTCTGCAACTGTTCCTGCCCTTCGACGATCGTCAGAAAGTGATTGCCCGCCAACGGCCCCATGCGGCTCGCGAAGCTGCACGGCCCGTAGGCCCAGATGATCTCGGTCTCGCTGTAGCCGCCCGGATAGAACAGGATGTCGCCGCGTGACGGATGGCTGGTGTGGTTCTCGAAACCGACCCCCAACTGAAAGTCGCCGAGCGGCACCCAGCAGCCTTCTCCGCTCCAACGCACATGAATCAGCTTCTGCCGATAAGGCAACAGCTTCGCAAACGCGGCCACGGTGAGTGGTGCGTCCGAATGGGTTTCGGCGACGAAGTGCAGGCCGCCGGCGGTGATGTGGAGTCGTGTCATGGAAAGAGCAAATGAGGTCGAAAAAGATGGATTGATTTCAGTCGCAGCAGCCGCCGAAGTGCCCGCTGCGATAGAACGGCGCGAGGTCTTCGGCCAGTGCCCGCACGGTGCCGCGCCACGACGCCCCGGCCGCGTCGCCAGCCGCGTCCGTCGCCAAAGCCGCGCGCATCCGCGCCAGCAGTTCGGTGCGCAATGCCGGCTCGTCGATGCCCATCACGCGGCCGCTTTCGACCACGCTGCGGCCGCCGATCAACACCTGCGCGATGTGGCTGCCGTTGCCGCGCGCCAGCAGCAGGTCGAGCGGATCGACATCGGGGAACAGCGCATCGTCGTCGAGCGCATCCCAGTCGAGCAGCACGATGTCGGCTGGCGCGCCCGGCTCGATGCGGCCGCCCGAACGCAAGGCACCGCCGACGCTGCGCGGCCCGTACCGAGACGCGAAGCCCCACAGCTGATCGGGCGTCATCGTCGTGTCGAAGCCCCAGCCGCGATGCAGCGACCAGGCCAGCCGCATTTCGCGCAGCGGATCGTCGTCTTCATCGAACGCCATGCCGTCCAGACCCATCGCGACGCGACAGCCTTGCTTCAGCATCTCGGGCAGCGGCGCGATGCCCGACTTGAGGCCGAGGTTCGAGCTGGTGTTGACCGCGATGGTCACGCCGCGTTCGGCCAGCAGCGCCAGTTCGTCGCTGCGCGCCCAGGTGCAATGCGCGAGCGTGAGGCGCGGGCTCAGCAAACCGATGCTGTCGAGAAATGGCACGATGCCGGCGGGGTGTGCCGCATCAGCCCATTCGCGCTGGTACTTCGTCTCCAGCAGGTGCATGTGCACGGGTCGA
>JAQGMP010000166.1 GCA_028292285.1 Variovorax sp.
GCCGTGCCGTCGTGGCGATAGTGGTAGCCGCCCGAGCGCGCGGCCAGCCATATCTCCTGCAGCGGCGGCTGCAAGTTGACGATCAACTGGCTTGCGTTGCGAAACGTGATGGTGATCATCCCTCCGACGCGCTGGTTGTCCATGTCCGCATCCGTCGCGTCGTAGATTCGATCGCACGCTTGTTCGATGGCGGCGAGCGCGCCTTCTGCGCGGTCGAGGTATTCGGGGTCGCTCATACAATTTCGCCATGTTGAATGTTCCCCAATTTCTAGTGAGCGACCGCAGCCGTGACGTGCACAGGGTCGGCACGGTCCGCCGCACCATTCCGACTGCGGTGCTTGCTGCCGTGTTGGCTGTCGCGCTCGGTGGCTGCGGTCAACGCGGCCCGCTCTACCTTCCGAAGGATGCCGCGGCCAAACAACGCGCCACCCTGCCCGACCTGCTGACGCCTCGCCTGCCCGGCTCGTCCGATGCGCCCGCAACGCCGCCTGCCACCTCGGACAGCCCCGCCACCCCGGGCGGCACCGGCACACCCGACGCAACAGAAACCCCGCCGACGAACGGAACCGCCAAGTGACGGCAGCCACGAAGCTCCCGGGTCATCCTCATATCGCGCGACGAGACGACACGCTGCACATCGAAGCCTTGTCGCTCGCCGCGCTGGCGCGCGAACACGGCACGCCGCTCTTCGTCTATTCGAAGCAATGGATGCTCGATGCGCTCGCCGCTTACCAGCGTGGCTTCGAAGGCAGAGACGCGCTGATCTGCTACGCGATGAAGGCCAACTCGTCGCTCGGCGTGCTGCGCGTGTTCGCGGAAGCCGGCTGCGGCTTCGACATCGTTTCGGGCGGCGAGCTTTCGCGTGCGCTTGCGGTGGGCGCGGATCCGGCGCGCATCATTTTTTCAGGCGTCGGCAAGACTCGCGCGGAGATAAAGCAGGCACTCGATGCCGGCATCGGCTGTTTCAATGTCGAGAGCGAAGCCGAACTCGACGTACTGAACGAAGTGGCATCGGCCGCGGGGCAGCGCGCCCGCATCAGCATTCGCATCAACCCCAACGTCGACCCCAAGACGCATCCGTACATCTCGACCGGGCTCAAGGGCAACAAGTTCGGCATCGCGCACGACCGTGCGGTGCACGCCTACCGGCATGCGGCACAGCTGCCGGGGCTCGACGTCGTCGGCATCGACTGCCACATCGGGTCGCAAATCACCGAAATGTCGCCCTATCTGGACGCCTGCGAGCGCGTCCTCGATCTGGTGGAAGCGATCGAAGCAGAAGGCGTGCCGATCCATCATCTGGACTTCGGCGGCGGCCTGGGCATCGACTACAACGGCGAAGTGCCGCCTGCGGCCGACGCGCTGTGGAAGCAGCTGCTCGCCAGGCTCGATGCACGCGGCTTCGGCCAGCGCAAGCTCATCATCGAGCCCGGCCGTTCGCTGGTCGGCAACGCCGGGGTGTGCCTGACCGAAGTGCTCTACACCAAGCCCGGCGAAGACAAGAATTTCTGCATCATCGATGCGGCGATGAACGACTTGCCACGCCCTGCGATGTACCAGGCGTTTCAGGCCATCGTGCCGCTGCAGACGCGGGCCGGCGACTTCAAGGCGACGACCACGTATGACGTGGTCGGCCCCATCTGCGAAAGCGGCGACTGGATCGGCCGCGACCGCACCCTCGATGTGCAGGCCGGCGACCTGCTGGCGGGGCTCTCGTCAGGCGCGTATTGCATGAGCATGGCCAGCAACTACAACACGCGCGGCCGCGCCGCCGAAGTGCTGGTGAGCGGGGACCGCGCCATGTTGATCCGCCGTCGCGAAACGCTCGAAGACCAGCTGCGCAGCGAGCAGCAGCTCGAGCGTCATCTCGAAGGCTGAGCGCGCCCCATCGGCAACGGTGGCGCCTTCTTTTTCTTGCTGAAGAAGTACCAGACGCGCCAGCCGAGCAGCGCCGCGACGATCGCGACGTAGACGAACACCTCGTTGAAGTTGTTCTTGCCCGCACGCATCCAGAAGAAGTGCAGCAACCCGAGACCGGCGATCACATAGACCAGCTTGTGCAGCATCTGCCAGCGCTTGGCGCCCATCGCCTTGATCGCACGGTTGAACGATGTTGCAGCCAGCGGCGTGAGCAGCACGAACGCCGCAAAGCCCACCAGGATGAACGGCCGCTTGGCGATGTCTTTCGCGATGTCGCCGATGTCGAAACTCATATCGAACCAGCTGTAGCTCAGCAGATGCACCACGACATAGAAGTACGCGAAGAGTCCGAGCATGCGGCGAAATCGCGCCAGGCCATTGAGCTTGGTCATCACGCGCAGCGGCGTGACCGCCAGCACGATGCAGATAAAGCGCAACGTCCAGTCGCCCGTCGCACGAATCAAGAATTCCGCCGGATTGGCGCCGAGCCCATCGGTGAAAGCGCCGTAGCCGAGTCGAATGAACGGCAGCAGGCAAATCAGGAAGATGAGCGGTTTTGCCGCCTTGTGCAGCAGCAGCTTGTTGAGCGCAGCGACGGGCCTGGACGTCGCCATGGCTAGTAGAACCTCTTCAGGTCCATGCCGGCGTAGAGCTGGCCGACTTGTGCTTCGTAGCCGTTGAACATCTCGGTCTTGCGCCGCTTGGCGAACAGGCCGCCGCCGTCGCCGATGCGGCGCTCGGTCGCCTGGCTCCACCGCGGATGATCGACGTTCGGGTTCACATTCGAGTAGAAACCGTATTCATTCGCCGCCGACTTGTTCCATGCGGTGCTCGGCTCCTTCTCGACGAAGCGGATCTTCACGATCGACTTGGCCGACTTGAAACCGTACTTCCATGGCACGACGATACGCACCGGCGCGCCGTTCTGGTTCGGCAGCACTTCGCCGTACATGCCGAAAGCCAGCAGGGTGAGCGGATGCATCGCTTCGTCCATGCGCAGCCCTTCGGCATACGGCCAATCGAGAATGCGCGAGCCCACGAAAGGCATCGTCTTCGGGTCGGCCAGCGTCACGAACTCGACGTACTTCGCATTGCTTTGCGGCTCGACCTTCTTGATGAGTTCGGCCAGCGAATAGCCGACCCATGGAATGACCATCGACCAGCCCTCGACGCAGCGCAGGCGATAGATGCGTTCTTCCTGGGCGCTCATCTTGATGAGGTCTTCGATGCCGTATTTGCCCGGCTTCTTGACCAGGCCTTCAACTTCTACGGTCCATGGGCGCGTCTTCAGCGTGCCGGCGTTCTTGGCCGGATCGGCCTTGTCGGTGCCGAACTCGTAGTAGTTGTTGTACGTGGTGACGTCTTTGTAGTCGGTCAGCTTTTCGGTCG
>JAQGMP010000167.1 GCA_028292285.1 Variovorax sp.
TCGACATTCCGGCGGGCTGCATCGCCGGCTATTACCCCGAATGCAATCCGCTGATTCCGCTCTCGCACCATGCCGAACAAAGCAAGGTGCCGGCGGCGAAATCGATTCCGGTGCGCCTTCGCCTGACTGCTACGGCCCAGTAGCGCCCCGCGAGTGCATGGAGGCGTCCGCAGGCAGCGGGTCTCGAGGATCCACGATGCCTGGCCGGCTTTCCGCGTGAGCTCCCCGCCGCGTGAACAATCGTTTCAGAGCTGCAAGCTCATGAAAACTAAGACCATCGGCGGCCGATGACTTCCTGAAGGTTGGACGAGCCTGTCTCAAGCACCTTCGCGGCCGACTTCGCCATACGTCAGGTACATTGAACGTCAGGTCGTTCGTCTTCGTGAGACAAAGCGCAGCAGGTCGTCGTGCGACCGCGCGTTCTGACGCGCGAGATGACCTTTCGCAAAAAAGTGCTGGCCGGGCGGTGGGAAGTAGACCTCTCACACAGCGCTCCTGGCACTCCCAAAGCACCGGCGGCGCCGGCTGCCGCGTCGGCAGCCTGTTCGATCGGTGCTGTTCGCAAAAAGCCGTGTGACGCTGACTCGCGCTTCGGTACGCGCCGCAGCGGTACCGGTGCCGGCCTCGCGACGGGCGCAGCGTAAGCTTGCCGCCCAGCCGGCTTTCGAAGGTCACGACTGCGCCCGCTTACCGGCTTAGCGGGGCACCTCGAAAGGCTCCATTCTTCGGCGACGGCACTTGGGCTTGTCGCAGTGCGAGCCCGGCCTCACGCTGCACGGTGCCGCATTTGGTGGCGGTGCCGGGGCCCGTTTCGACGAGAGGGGCCAAGGCCGCGATCGGCGCGGCAGCCGCAAGTGCGATGGCACCGCCTGCACGCGCCAGCAATGGCCCCTTCTCGATCTGAAAATCCGGCTTCTTGAACGTGCCGTACGCACGCACCGGCGTGCGCAACGACAGGATGCCCATTTTCTTGGGCCTGGGGGCCAAGGTGATGTCGAAACGCTCTTGTGCAAGGTCGAACGTGCCGCTGCCAAGGATCTGCGTGTCCTGAGTGTCGATCACCATCAGCTTCGACGTGCCCCGACCATTGGCCACGTCGAAGGCGACGCCGCCGCAGTTCACTGCAATGGTCTTATCGCCTGTCAGCAGGAGCTGGATCACTTTCCCGCCGTTCAGGCTGCTCAGCGCATCGACCAGATTGGAGATTTGTCCGTCAGCGACCGCGAGCTTGATGCTGCCGTTGGCCTTGGCGGCAGCGTCGGCGATCGAGTTGCCCGCACCCTGGAGCTGCAGGGCGCCGCCCAGCGAGCCAGCACCGCGGGCAATAATTTCTTGTTTGGGCAACAACTCGGCGATCTTGATCCTCTGCAAGTTCACCTGGACCTTCGATGCGATGATGGGTTGCCGGGCGTCGAGTTCGATATTGGAGGCGATCCGGCCGCCGGCGAATCCGAATTCGAGTGGCGTGAGTTTGAGCACGGCATCGTGCAGGCGCAAGGATGCGCGGATGCTCTCGAACGGCAACGCATTGGGCACCTCCAGCTTGCCCGCTTCCAGGTCGACATCCGCATCGATCTTCTGCAGGCGGCTGCCGTCGAAACTGCCCGCAGGCAAGATGTGATTCGGGTCGACCGCCTTCTCTTTCGCCTGGGCTGCGGGGCGTGAACTGCTTTCGCCCTGAGACACTGCCGGCTTGCCGCCCGACTCTTTCGTCTGCACGCCGATCAACGGACCGAGGTCGGTCAACTTGAGCAGCTTGCTGTGCAAGTCGGCAGTGAGCAATGGTCTGGGCTTTTGGTCGACATAGGCACCGTGCCCGTAGAGATCGGTCGCGCCAATCTGTCCCGCGAGTTCGTCTACTGAGTACCGGTCTCCTTTGAGGACGAGGTGGCCTCGCAGCTTGTACGGTGGCGAGGCCGGCAGCGGCAGCAACAAAAAGGGATAAAGGTTGGCCAGTGTCTGGCCTTCGATGCGTAACTGCGCGTCGATGCCGCTGATGTCTGCGGCATCGGCGATCGTGCCCTCGATGCGAACCCGGGTCGTTCCGGCTTGCAGGTCGCCCTTCAACGGAAAGGGCACGCCAGATTCCTGAAAGCTCAGCACTTCACCGGTCAACGCGGTACCCGAGAAGGCGGCGCCGTGGTACTTGCCGGCGAAGGTGTACTGCGTGGCGTAGCGGTTGTTGCTGGGAGCCGCATCAGCGTCTTTCACCTTCGTCTGGGCAACCGGATCGAAGGTGCTGCCGTTGATTTCGAGCTCGAACGGCTCGCCATGATCGACGTAGCGCAACCGCCCACGGTCCACCGAAAGCGTGCTGATTCTCAGCTTGCTTGGCGATGTGTCCGATGGGTCCGAAAGAATCCAGTTCTTGCGCTCGTCCTTCAATTTCTCGAAGGTGAGATCCGGTCGCGTCAGTGCCACACGCGGGATCAGGATCTTCTCGGGGAGGTCGCGCAGTGAGATCGAAAACTCCACGGTTTCTGCCTTGGCCATCGCCTCTTCTTTAGACCAGTCGGCATTCCCGAAGTAAAGGTTGCGCATCCTGATGACAGGCGTGAACCCCAGTGTGACGTGCAGGTCGTCTATCTTGAAGGTGCGGTGTGTCTTGTGCGAGATGTATCGCTCCAGGGACGGTCGCAGCCAGTTCCAGTCGAAAAGCAGCGCGAATGCAACGACGAGACCGCACGCGGCCAACAAGCTCATCAGGACCGGATGGGGGAGCCAGCGAGTGAACCGGGGCGAGGCCATGTGAATCTGAAGGTCTGGCGGATCATCCTGATGCCGGCTTTCGCCGTTCGCGTCAGCCGCGAGAGTAAAACAATGTGGGAGAGCGGGGCCACTGAAGCGAACTTGTCCGTCGCGGCATGTTCCGACAGCAGCCAGATGTCAGCGCCCCCCGGCGTCGTCGCCGCGGCGCCATCATTGGCCACACCACGCCGTGCTGCGCCGTGCCAAGCCGGCAAGCGAGGTTGCGCGATCGGCAAATCAAGGCAGGCGCCTCAGCGCCGGGTAAGGATTGACGGCGCTGCCCTGCCACCAGTTCTTTTCCGGCCCAAGACGAAAAACCGCGAAGTGAAGGTGCGGCGCGTTCGGCGATGCGTTGCCGGTGCTGCCGACGTAGCCGATGACGTCGCCGCGCTTCAACGTCATGCCTTCGCGCAGACCATCGGCATAGCGATCGAGGTGTGCGTAGTAGTAGGCAAGCTGGGCCGTGGGATCGAACTGATAGATCGTGATACCGCCCGGCACGCTGTTGAACAGCTTGACCAGCGTACCGTCATCGGCGGCGTGCACGGGTGTGCCGCGCGCCGCGATGATGTCGAGTGCTTCATGGGGACGGCCGGCACGGCCATCCGCAAAGGTGTCCCGCAACGCCGATGCGCGCACGCCGTCGACCGGCATCGCGAGCGGGCGTGCATCAAGCAACAAAACTCCGTCTTGCGGCGTTGCCGGTTGGGCGACGACGATCGAAGTCGCAAACCACATTCCCAACGCCAGGAACACCGGCTTCGACACGGCAGGGCGCACGGCCGTCTTTCTCAGGCCTTCACCTCGACCGAAAACCCCGGTTTGGCGAGCTTGGCCACGCGCGCGGCGTTCCAGTTGGTCAGATGGATACAGCCGTTGGTTTCTTCGTGGCCCACACGGTCAGGCGCCGGCGTGCCGTGGATGCCCCAGTGCGGCTTCGAGAGGCCCATCCAGATGTCGCCCACCGGATTGTTCGGACCTGCCGCAACATCGACTTTCTGCGCGTTGGCTGGAACGCCCTTCTTCAAGATGGCGGGGTTGTAGGTAAAGGTGGGATTCTTCACTTCGTTGGTGATCTTCATCTTGCCGAGGGGCAAGGGATCGAGCGCGCCGCCGATGCTGATCGGAAATCCCGCCAAGGGCTTGCCTGCGCCATCGAGCACGAAGAGCATGTGATCGCCCTTGTCGATCTCGATCGATCTGGCCGACGAGACCACGCCGGCATCGGCATCGGCCGTGCCGTTAACCACGATGATGGCATCGCCGCTGTTGAAACTCGAGCCGTTGTTCAGATCCCTGAGCAGCCGCGGCGCCATGTGGTGGCGCTCCGAGAGGGCTTCCTGGATGTTCTCGTAGTCGAGCGATTTGAGCTTGGCGCGTTCGGCCATGTCGGCCGGCGTGGCAGTGAAAGGGCCCGCCGCGTCTTTCTCGGTGATCGTGTAGGTCACGAACAGCGGTGCGCCGTCTTTGGTCAACACGTCCCAGGTCCCGGCATCCACCTTGCCAGTGGTCGCGATGCCGCTCGCCTTCTGAAAGGCGGTGACCACACGGCGCATGTTGGCCCCGAAGCCGCCGTCGATTTCTCCCGGCGAAAACCAGGCGCGGTCGAGCAGGATCTGCGCGCGAACAACCGCCGCGCCGTGGGCGCCCTGAGTGAGCGTTGGCGTGCCATTGTCCGCATTGAGCTTTTCGATGGCTGCTTCGCTGGCGGCGGCCGCCCATGCAGGCCAAGGCGCTACCAAGCTTGGCGCCGCGAGCGACGCGGTCAAGAAAAGGCGGCGTGAAAATGGTTGGTGGGGCATGTGTACTCGATTGAAGATGAAGCCTGAACATAGGCGAAGCGGCCGGTTCCGTTTGTAGTCTGGCGCCGGCTTGACCTTTGCGCGCGGGCTCTTTTGCCCTCGCTCGCGGCACTGCCGCGGCTCCTGACAAGGGCTTGCGCGGGAGCTGGCGGCACGCAACTTCCCCACACCGCACGATCCGTGACTTGCGGGCGTTCCACCTTGGAGGAGCTCACCGAGTTGTTCCTCCAGATCGCTCGACTGGCGCGCCGGACGGGTCTGGTCAAGCTCGGCACGAGCGCAGTGGACGGCACCGATGTCAAGGCCAACGCGAGCCGCCACAAGGCGCTCACCGGCGGCCGCATGCTCAAGGCCGAGGTCGAGTTGAAGGCGAAGATCGAAGCCTTGCTCCACAAGGTGCGCATGTGTGCGCATGTTGACGGGCCCCGTCCAAAAGCAAGACTCCGTTTTTTTTAAAAAAACGGAGTCTCCGCTTACAACATTCATCCGGTCCAAGCTATGCTTTGCCATGCTCGACCAATACCGCCGTCTCGCCGTGTTCGTGGACAGACCAAGTCCGGGAGCCTTTTTGTGGATCGTCATGGAGAGTACCGAAGATCCTGCCGTTTGGCTCGATCTTGAAACGGGCGACGACAAGTTCGACAACTGGATCGACGCTCACGAAGCCGGCAATGCAGCTCTTTTAGCTTACGTGGAAGACGAGTTGACGGGTCCAGCAAACGCGTCACCAAACAACGGTGATACCGACGAAGAGGACGACTAGCGACGGGCTGCGCACGCCAGACCCCGACAGCGGCGTCGAACGAAGCGAGGCTTGTCAGCTCAGTTGCGCACGTCCAGCTCCCAAGGGAGCCGCCGCCGCCAGCGGACAGCAAACGCCCGCGCGCACCAATATGCTGCGTTGCAGACTGCCTGCTCGTCTCGGGCAGATCGGCATTCGGCAGAGCATCGTTCCATGCGAATCTTCGTCATTTTTCGCGGTCGATGCAGGCGGCCGGACGAAGGTCGCTCACGAAGCACGGTCCTGCTGGGGAATTCAGCAAGAACGGAAATCGAACGAGACGCCCATGCGGGCCAAGGCGCACAAACCTAATTGAAGTGCGAGGTCATGGCGACTCACGACCGCTCCTCCCGTGCCCGATGAAGACAGCACAGGATGCCAATCGGCGTCGAACGGTCGCGTCCGCGGCGGCGATACGGGTTCGCCGATCGCGTTCCGGGAAGCGCGGCGAACTGTTCGGGCAGAACCGGCAGGGACCCAAGACCCCTTGCCGAAATGCTTACATCTGAACTTCGCTGATCTTCGCGCCCTGCAGCGAAACACCGGCTTCCAGGCCCAGATTGGTCAACACAAAGCTGACCACGGGCTGCCGGATCGTGATGGTGTCAATGCTGCCATTGGCCCCGACGTTTGCAGCGGCCACCGTCGCGTCGGCGCCCGCTGTCCAACCCTTGCTGTTGCGAAATTTATTCAGGGCTTCTTCGGTGTTGAACAGGTAGATCACGGCTCTCGACTGCGCGCCCGCCTGGAAACCAACCGAGCCGGCGGTAGTGCTGTAGTAGGCCTGCGTGCGGCCGTTCACGCGCAGCGCGCCGCGACCGTACTCCGCACCAACGCCGAGGCTGGCGCTTACCACGGACGGGAACACCAGCACCGCTTTGGATCGGGCGACCAGATCGCGCGACCCAGCCACGGAAACGTACAGCTTGGACAATGAGGCATCGATCTGCGCATCAATCGAAGCACGTGAGGAGGTGCTGCCCGCGCGGTCCGCCGGCAGGGTGGTGGTGCAGCCGACGAAAGCCACGCTGCAAGCGACAAAGACCGCCGAAGTGCAGACGGCTCGAAGATTGATAACGTTCATGAGATTCTTCCTTTGGAGATACGGCGCTTGGCGCCTCGCGATTCACGGAGCAACGGCGTCAAGATGCTAAGTCTTGAACCGCGCTGCCGGGTCCCAAGAGGCATCGGACTACGCAAAGTCGAGCGGCGAGGGAAAATGCCGAAAGGGATGAAAGGGAAGTCGACGCGGCGGCCAGTCGACGCGGACATTGATGGCTCAGCGCGCAGCTCTCTCTTTACCCGCCCCGACTTTCGCTGAAGTGGTTGGTAGGCAATGGACGTGCTCCAGGCCTGGTGAAGACTCAGCGTCGCTGGACGCTGCTTTCATGGCCACGCGCATCATGCCCCGCCGACGTTCACGTGTCGGCTTAGGCGGCATGCTCTCAACGACATTTGAAAGTTGCATACCTCCACGCGGCCAGCGAAGTAGATCGCCCGCCCCCGGATCAGACCCGGCAAAGGCGCACGCCGTGCCGTGCGTGGGTCTACGCTCGACTGCGTTAACACGCCGCGCTCTCCGGGAACATCCCTCGGCGAATGGCTTCTTCGTCCTACGCAGGGCTCTTTTCTCCAACGCTACTTTATTGCGCTAAATTGAATGGGAAGACCGCGACATGTCCAGGTCAGCTGCAATGCATTCAAGGCTTATTCCCTTGACCCGACGACAGCCTTCGGTGACCCTGTCACCTGCGCGGTCCGGCGGCGCCCGGCCGGACCGGGGCACGGACACGGGGAGCGAGCGTGATGGAGCTCCGCGCTCTGCCTTGTCCACGGCGGTACCGGCGATCCCCGCGGAAATGACGAAGCCGCCCCGAGATCCGGCATGAAGCCAGCCAGCGTCGAACATCTGTTTGTCCGAGCCAACGGCGTGCAGCTTCATGTGGCCATGGCCGGACCGACGGACGGTCCGCTGATCATCCTGTTGCATGGCTTTCCGGAGTTCTGGTTCGGCTGGCGCCGCCAGATTGAGCCCTTGGCCGCCGCAGGCTGGCGCGTGTGCGTTCCTGATCAGCGCGGCTACGGCCAGAGCGACAAGCCGGGCAACATCCGTGACTACGCGCTTGACACCCTAAGCGACGACGTCGTCGCTTTGGCGAAAGTGCTCGGTCAGGGAAAGTTTGCGCTGGTGGGACACGACTGGGGCGGTATCGTGGCCTGGCGGACCGCGACACGCCATCCACAGCTTGCATGCCTGGTCGTGCTGAATGCGCCTCACCCGGGCAGCATGGCGGCCTACGCCTCGCGCCATCCGACCCAGTTAATCAGGATTGCCTATGTCAGCTTTTTTCAATTGCCCGGCTTGCCCGAGCTGGTACTGAGAACTGATGGTTTCCGGTTGCTGAAACGCGCGCTGACCACGAGCAGCCGCAAGGGCACGTTTCCCGAAGACGCGTTGCGGCAGTACGTCCGCGCCTGGTCACAGGAAGGCGCACTCACGAGCATGCTGAACTGGTACCGCGCCCTGCCTTTTTTCGTCGCTGCCGCACGGGACCGCATCGCGGCGCCCACGCTTGTGATCTGGGGGGACCGGGACAGCGCGCTGGGTGCTGGACTGGCCGAAGAAGGCCTCGTCTTTTGCGACGAAGGCGAAATCGTTCATGTGCCGAACGCCACGCATTGGGTGCATCACGAGGAAGCCGGCCTCGTCAATGCCGAACTGCTGCGATTCACCCGGCACGCATTCGGCTAGCCGGACGCTTTACCGCCCCTTGCTTTTCTCCAACAACACTGCCCAAGGACCGGCTCCGACTGTTCCTTTCTGAGGCCGACCGAAGTCACTGTGGGTGTTCAGCCTCTTGACTTAGGTAAATCGCGGCAGCGTCCGTTTGGAACCAACCCAGTTCGTGTATCTTGCTTCGGCGCTGCCCCGGGGCGGGGTTAACAGACCGTCAGAGACTTCACCCATACAGGGCTGCGCATTCTTCAGAAGCGCACTCCGGAAGGCAGGCGCTGTACCTTCAACACTGACTGCAGTCCGCCTTCATGCGTCGGGCGGGCCAGACACCCGAGAGCGCGGAGCGTGCTCGCTGTCCAGCAAACGCCAGAGACCGCTCTTCTGGCCGCAGCCTGGCCCGCCAACGGTATTCCCTGAACAACGTTGACTGCAAAATTCCCGTTCGTGTGCCGCGTGCCTCGGCACTCTGGACGGCTGCACGAGATGATCCGTGGGCTCGGCTTCAGCGCGCCAAAAGGCCCGAACTCTTCCTTCGCCCTGTATCGCTGAAGCTTGCCAGCGGGAGGCTGTCCACCAGCTGCGTCCAGGCCGGGATCGTGTCGCGGCGGGAACGGAGCGCCGCCGCGCGGCATGCCGATTGCCGGCTGAGTCGCAACAAACGATGGACAGAACATACATGACCGAAGCGCCTCTGGACAAGCCGCAATCCAAGTTCGAGGAAGAAGGAAGAGAGGGGGATCGACGTGCCATCAGCGCGCCTTCCTGTCCGCCTTCTCCGCCGCTGGCCGGTTACACCATCAGCATCCGTACGCCGCGCGGGCGGATTCTCGTGGCGATAGAGGCTGAAGCCCTGCAAAAACTACGGGACGATGAGAACGCCAGACTTCTTTCAGTGCTGGCCAAGCATGTGGAACGTTTCCGGGCTGTTGCCCTGCAGCAGGCTGCGCGGGCCGATACGAGTTCTGTTGTCATACGCGCCGAGGACGTATGGTGGCCAGCCGAGCGGCTCAACTAGGTCTGATATTCAAGCAGAGGCCGATTAGTCAGCAAGAGGTCGGCCGCCCGCTCGAGTTCCGGGCTGTCAGCCGTTTTCTTTGAGCCCGTGCGGCTCAGCTCTCTTGCCGGCGCTAGACTTTCAAGAATCCGGACAGTCGCCGCCTGAGCGGGACGGTTTGCCACTGCGGCTACCGAACGATTCGGCGGCACCGCATGCATCGAAACAATGTGCGAATTGCAGCCTCCGTAAAGCGGAGGAATTGGCTCCTTCCCTGAATGGGCGCGCCGCAGTCGCTTGGCCGCCCGCGCCCCCCTCTTCGCTTGCGGTGCCGACTGATGCTTCGAAGTTGGCAAGACGTCGTCATTTGGATCACGCCCTTACCCCGAACACTTTCGCTGCTCCGAAACGCAAGGTCACCGCCGGCAAGCGCGCCGAGATCGATGGCCTTCCAGCCGCTTGGACGTCTGGTGGGCTGGACCGTGAGCCTGGCGGCCCGCAGCACCGGCGAGGGACGAGCCAGCCTTCTGGCTGCCGCGAATTCGTTGAACTTGCGCATGCCTCGCGACGAAGCTCGCAGGTCACGATCGCGCAGCGCGATTGGAACTGGGCCGTGTCGTTCGCGCAGCTTTCCTACGCGGCCCTGCTGGCTTCTTTGGCATCCTGTCGCGACTAGGTCATTTAGCGCTGATGCCATCTATCAAGCCCCTTTGCCGCCGCCGAGCTTGCAGTCGCTGCAGCTCCTCGCCACGCGGCTACAACATTGCGGACATCTGCTCGTGCGTTCGTCACTCCAGTTCGGAAACCCGCGGCTGCGTCCGGACGCGAAGTGCCGGGCACCGACGCGGTGGCCAATCACAAAGGCCTGTTTCAACAGGCCGACGCCGGCGCGGGCACCATGCGACGTCTTTGCGTGGCACGTGGATTTCCTTTGAAGCTCCTGCTGCGGGAAAGGCTCGACCTTTTGCGGGCAGCGGGCACCATTGCGCCGCTGAGCCGCTGAGCCGCGGCAGGCCACCTTCATGCGCTTTGCTTCGTTCGCCCGTTTTTCGCGCATGTGCAGCCGCGCCTATCCGACCCCCGAAAGCGATGCGGTCTTCAGCGGACCGGATACCTACCGCCTCGTGTCGCTTATCCAGCCGCCATGGACCCGATTGTGGCCAATCCTTCTGCTTGAACGACGTGGACCAGCGACCTTATCGTGACCCCGGGGGCGCCGCGCCGCCACGGCGCATCGCCAAGGAAGATTGCCCATGCCGACTCCCGGCGTGGCTCTGCTCCTCTACGCAGAGTCGGCCAAGGGCGGCGGCGAAGCTGCATTCAAGATCACTGCCTCGGCGCGGGTCGATCCATCCGCCTTTGACTCTTCCTATCGCGAAACTGATCCTGATGTTTCAGGCGAGGAGCTCGAGCGCACGGGTGATCTGGGGGTGGAACGCACCGCTGCAGTCCGCCTGGTGGTTCAACGGCGCCAAGCAGCTCGCGGATAACCAAAGATCCGCATGAGGATTCTAGGCATTGGTCGGTCCTGCGAGCTGGGCGCGCTTTACCAGCGCCTGCAGCGCGCCGGTCACGAGGTTCGCGTCTTCGTAGAGGATGATGCCTGCGAAGGCGTGTTCGGCGGGATCCTGCACCGGACGCACGACTGGCGCGATGAACTTGGATGGCTGCGAGTGGCAGGCGATGGCGGACTTGCGCTCTTTGAATGCGCGTGCCACGGCGTCTGGCAGGACGAACTGCGCGAGCAAGGATTTCAGGTCATCGGCGGTAGTGGCTGGGGGGACAGGGTTGAAGCAGACCGTGAGTTCGGGCAGGCCGAACTGCGCCGCGCAGGCTTGCGGACAGCGGCAAGCCACACCTTCGACAGCCATGAAGCCGCGTCAGAATTTGTACAGCGACATCCCGCCCGCTACGTGGTCAAGCTGAATGGCGCCGACGCGGAGCGTACCCGCAGCTACGTCGGTCAACTCGACGACGGGCGCGATGTCGTCGCGCTGCTGCATCTACAGGGTGCCCAAAGGAAGGTCGCTGAGGGCGCCAGCTTCGTATTGATGGAGCACGTGCAGGGCATCGAAGTCGGCGTCGGAGCCTATTTCAACGGTGAGGACTTCCTCAAGCCAGCGCTGCTCGATTGGGAGCACAAGCACTTCTTTCCAGGCGAGCAAGGCGAGCTCACCGGCGAAATGGGAACGGTGGTGAGCTACCGCGGGGCGGGGACCCTGTTCGAGAGCACCCTCGCGCTCCTGCGCGACTCCTTGAAGGCCGCCCGCCACTGCGGCTATGTGAATCTGAACCTCATGGTGAATGAGCGGGGTATTTGGCCCCTCGAATTCACAAGTCGGTTCGGCTATCCCGGCTACGCGATCTGCGGCGCCCTGCACCTGGAAGGTTGGGATACTTTGTTCTGTCGGATGCTGCGGCGCGACTCCTTGAACTTCGCCACGCGCGAGGGCTTCGCTTGCGGCGTGGTGCTGTGCGTTCCACCCTTTCCGTATGCCTATGGATACGAAGAATTATCCAAGGGCCTGCCCATCATTGCGCGAGACGGCGACCTTACAAAACCGCTGCGGGACCGGGAACACCTGCATTTTTGCGAGGTGCAGTGGCAGGACAACCAGCTGCTCGCAAGCGGGACGACGGGGTACATCGGCGTGGCCACAGGCACCGGTGCCGATGTTGGTGCGGCGCGCACCGCGGCCTATGCGACAGCGTCTCAAGTCGTGGTCCCGAATCTGCGCTACCGCCAGGACATCGGCGAACGGGTGACTGGCGATCTTCGGCAGCTGGCGGCATGGGGCCACGTCCGCTAGGCAATAGCTGACAGGAAGGTGAGGCGCGATCCCGCTTGCTCGGCAAATGAGGCGCCCGAAAGTGCTTGGGTCGCTGCCTGTGCACCATATGATCACCGCGTACTATGGATTTGCCGCCGCCCTGGGGGCGCTTGCTGGACGAAGCGCGCTCGGCGTTCAACCCGCTCCGTTCGTGGCGGCAGACAGGCGCCCCACTCTCCCGCCCGGCTCGCGCGCGTGGTACCAAGCACCGCCGTGTGCCAACGACAGTCCCCGGTCCCGCTCGCAGGGCCAAGGCGTCGACCAGGTCGAGCAAATTCGCTCCGTCGACGGCGAATCTGTGTCGCCTTCCCGCGCGCCGCCCGATTGAATGCAGTTTAACGAAGGAGCGGCGCGCTGTGTCGAGGCCCTCGCTTTTGCCCTGCCCGGTGACGCGGAGTGCGCGCATGCGGCTGCAACATATACCTTGGCAGCCGATCTACCGGCATAAATGCCAGTCAGGCAGGACTCGCGTACGAGCCGGACTTCAAGCGGTTGCAGTTGGCCGGCGCGTCCTGATGGGTGCGGAGACCTTGATATTCAGCCTGAAGATTCCGGCGCTTTGAACGCCAGAAATGCGATCCCGTCCCAACTGCGAAAGGGTTGCGTTCCGTGCGGCCCAGGCTGCAACATGGCGCAGCCGGAAAGAAGCCTGAAATCCTCGACATCGGCCGTGAGGGTGCGCCCGTAACTCATCTCGAGGATGCACAGCGCGCCGCCCGGTCTTAGTACGCGTTGTGCTTCCAGGAAATGCGAAAGGACTAGCGACCTGCCGGACTGGAACAGATAGGGGAACGAGTCGACGGCAAGCACCAGATCGACGCTCCGGTCAGCGACGCCACGCAGGTCTCGCCCCTCGCAGACTCGCAGTTCAACGTTGTCCAGGCCCACGCAGCGACGCCGCGCCTCTTCGATCATTGCGGGAGATACGTCAATGCCATGAATGCTGCCGACCAGAGGGGCCAAAGCCGCTTCGAAGCGCCCGATGCCGCATCCGATCTCCAATACAACACTCGATCGGCTGATCAGCTGTTGCCTCTGCAACCATTGCACCACTTCGCGCGTTGCTGCGGCCAGCAAGTCCGCGTTGCCCAAGGAGTAGAGCGCCACGCTGGATTCAGCCGACTGCGAGACCGACCAGTCAAACAGCCTTCGGCAGAATGCCAGCCCTTCTTCTGGGCTACGGGCTGCTTGATCCGTATCCACACCGGCGCCCACCATACGGGCGATACGCTCGCACCCCTGACGATTGCGCTCGAGCACTTGCTGCAAACGCCCCAGCGCAGGCTCGATGACGGCAGCGGAACTTCGAAGGACCCCTTCGATGTGCCCGACGCCGTGGCCCAACTTCAGCCAGTACATCAACGTCATCTCTGGAGAAAGCTCCGCCTCGCAATACCGCTTCAAGAGATTGGCTTCCGGGGGAGACGGGGTGTATGACACTGCAACTACTGCAACGTCGGGAGCGGGGGACGACATTCCGGCAGGAGGCGCTTGGCCCGTGCTCGGCTCTGACGGACAGCGCCGCTTTTCGGCGTGCGGATAGGCCGCCGCGAGCTTTATAGGGACTCGGCCGCGCGCGAGTGTCCTACGACTGCTCTCCGCGAAAAGACCGGCACTGTGCAGATGATCGTTTTCCCCTTAGAGACCGGAGGCCTGTGCGCCATCGTGCCCTCGCTGGCGGGCCGGCTGTGGGTCCACCTGCCTCCAGCGACGCTGAAATGTCTAGGCGCAGGAAAGCAGCCAGCAAACCAGTTCGATGTGCTTTCGCAGAACCTGGTGCAGGTGCACGAAGCGGCATTGCGTGTCGGCGCCCGCTGCGCCGTGCGCGAATTCACGCTACAGCCGTGGCACTTGCATCCTCGCGCGCCCGCTGAAGGCGCCCCTCAAGTTCGAAGGGACCCACCAACGCCGTCGCGGTGCTCTGAAGGGTTCGGCGCGGCCACCTCTCCGACCCACGCGAGCCTCCTCCGTTCAAAGCAAGACGCCTGAAACGCATCGAACGGTCACATTGCGCCTGACCATTCAGGTGAACTTCTATTCGCCGCAGTCTGCCGGCGTGCGGCTAGGCCGTGAAGCGTCTTCGTTAACGCGGTCTTGGCGCGCTTGGTCCCGTCCCGGCAAGGGCACCGGCGCTTCGATGGCGGTAAGGCGTGGCGCCTCGTGTCGTTTGCGCCATGCAGTTTCGGCAGGACTCCATTGATGGCCAAACGGAGGAGTTGACGGGGTCGGGTTCACTTTGTTTCTCCATAGCGAACCGACATCGGGCAAGGCGCATGCGGTGGGTCACCGAGGCTCAAGGCCTCGCGGCCGTGGCCATCGAGGCTGCTCGCATTCAGCTGCAACGCGGTTCGACTGTTGGTCGCGTGCAAGGCCCGGGTGTTCAGCCTTTCGGAGTCTCGGGCCCCACCAGATCGGGGGATGCACGCTGACAAAGATTCAACCAGGGTCTTCATCGCGGTTGTCGAGGCATTTCCGGAGTCGTCCGGAATGGCCCGCGCGGTACTGCTACGTCATGTCGAGTTATGCCCATCCACTAGCGTCGACGCGCAACATTCAGCGGGCCGGCGCCGTGGGCTGGCGCGTTGGCACCGTTTCCCAATCTCCGCGCTTCGCTCCGCCGGAGGGGCCATCGCCCACATTGCGCTTTGGCAGCCCGCCCGCGGTTCCCGTGCCAGCCTCGCGCGAAGCGGCGAGTCTGGCGCTCGCGGGCCCCATGTCGATTTTGCCGGAATCGGCACCGCTCGACGTGGCAGCCGCGGCGCTCCCCGTGGCGGGCGATTTTGGCATCTGCTGGCTGCTGGGCGCGGCCGTCCCTTTAGGATTCCCCGTCGGCTGGGCCAACGCGGTGAGGGCGATGGCCGAAAGCGCCAGCAGGACGGGCGCTCCGAGGACTATTCGCGGTTTGCTGTGAAATCTCATGATCACGGCTCCTTAAAGTTCCGACGCTTAGTCAATTAATGCCCAAAGCGTGTAGGCGCCGTCCCCGTCCATCTGAAGGCTGTCGCACAGCGCTGGAAGGCGTCGCGCGCACCCATGCCCGGACGTGCCGCGCATCTCTCCTTCAGCAAACGCTTGCCTGCTGACGTGTGCGCATGCGGCTGAAATCAACGACCCTGCAAAAAGCTCAATGGCGTTGCTCACTTCGCTGTCGAGGACACTCCCATTCGGCGTCGGCGTCGGCGTCGACGCAGGCGGTCGCTCGCCGCTCGCCGCTCGCCGCTCGCCAAGCGACTATCTGTGTCCGCCCGAGCATTCGATGCATTCGCCCAGGTCTTTGCGGCAAATTCATGCCGAGACGAAAGCAGAGGGCCACAAGGCGCCGTCGCCTGGGTCTTCTCTTCATCGAAGTGCGGCGTCAGCAAAAAAGGGACGGCCAAACCTTCCGGCCCCGGCCTACGAAAGCCGGCCGGCGAGCCCTCTACATTGAACGCACCAACTTCAGGTGCTCCGATGAATTCAAATTGGCCCGATACCATGTGTATCGCGCGGGAAGGTCAAAGCGCTTGCAGCGACGCACGCGGTGCGGGTGAAGGGCACACCATCGTCAGCCGTGCGGGCGGGGATATCGAGGTTCCTTCGTCCCGCCCGGGGACCGCGCAGGGCGAAGAGCCTTTCGAACGGCTCTGCGAGCAGCGCGTGCACGTCAGCAAGTTCTACCTTCGCCAGGCCGGGCGGCGAGAGCTGGTGCGGCGTGATCGCGCTGCTGCGCAGCTTGCTGGAGATGGCGGCCCACGTAAGCGGGCCGTCGCGTGATGGCGGTGGCGCACCAGGTCGTCGTCAACTGCATGCGCTACCTGCTCGAGCACATGGACGAACCGCGGAGTTTCGGCATCGATGGCCATGGCAGTGTGCCGTACTTCGACTCGACCCCGGGAACTTCCTGGAGCCGCTGCTGATGGCCGCCACGCCCGTGACGAGCGCCCCCGATCAGCCGGCCACCGCGAAGCCCTGATGCCCATCCGATCGACCGCGCTGCGGGCGGCCAAACCGCTTGATGCCAAGGCCCTTGCCAAGTGGCGCATTCCCGACCATGGACGCGACGCCGACAAGGAGTCGCGCGGCCATGTGCTGGTGATCGCGGGCAGCGAGGAAGTGCCGGGGGCCGCGCTCCTTGCCGCCGTGGCCGCGCTGCGTAGCGGCGCCGGCAAGCTGACAGTGGGTGCGCCTCGCAGCGTCGCGATGGGACTGGCGCTGGAGATCCCCGAAGCCCGCGTGATCGCGCTGGACCAAGGCGTGACGGGTGCGCTCAGGGCGAGTGCGGCGGCGCGACTGGAACCGCTGGCGGGCATGGTCGACGCCGTCGTGCTCGGCCCCGGCATGCTGGACGAGCGACGCAGCATGGCCTTCGTCCGCGCGGTGATGCCGCTGTTCACCGCCAGCACGATGGTGCTCGATGCCGTGGCGATGTCGATCGTGCAGGACGGCCCCTTCGCGCAGCCGGTCATCCTCACGCCGCA
>JAQGMP010000195.1 GCA_028292285.1 Variovorax sp.
TGCAGCTTGCCCACCGCCGCGCGCGGCAGCACGAAGGGGTAGTAGTCGGGCTGACCCATGCTGCGCGACAGTTCGTTGAGCACGTTGGTCAGGCGCACCCAGCCGTTGAGGAAGTCGAGAAACTTCATCGCATCGGGATGCTCGGGCTGCCACAGGTCGGTCGGCTCGAACAGGTCGCTGGCGAGCTCGGCGCGCGTCGCATCGACGCCGAAGCTCATGGCCGTATCGGCCGTGTCGGCCATGTGCAGGTAATGCGCCCATGTCTCGGCCCAGTCTTCCCAGGGGTGCGAGCTGGCGTAGCTGGTCACGTACCGGTTGCGCCAGTCGGCGACCGGGCCTTGCTCGTAGTGCGTTTTGAGGGCAGTGGCGTAGTCGGCCCGTTCGTCGCCGAACAACGCACGAAAGTCTTCGAGCCAGTTCGTCGGATAGACCAGCAAGTCCCAGTAGTAATGGCCGATCTCGTGACGGAAATGCCCGACCAGCGTGCGATACGGCTCACGCATTTCGGCGCGAATGCGCTCGCGCACGGCGTCTTCGGCTTCCTCTGCATTGAGGGTGATGACGCCGTCTTCATGGCCGGTCAGCACATGCGGGCCGCCGGGCACGTTGCTCAAAAAATCGAAGGCGAGCCCGTGCACTGGATCGGCATGGCGGCTCACCACCGGCAAGCCGAGCGCGAGCAATTGCGAGATGAGGCGGCGCTTGGCTTGCTCCAGCTTGCGCCAGAGCACGCCGTTGCCTTCGATGGAAAGATCGGGGATGGTCCGCGTGACGCTGCACGAAAGACAGTAGCCGGGCGCGAGACCGATGGTGTTGAAGCTCGTGTCGTCGCCCTGGCGCGGCGCGGGCACCATCCAGTTGCAGCTGGCCGCCGTCATCAGGTTGGCGCAACGCCGATAGGCCATGCCGTTGGTGTCGCCGAACACCGTGTAAGTGTCGGGCTCAGCGCCCTGAAACGTCGCGGGCGCGAGTGGCACGACGCCCAGGCTTTCGATGACGTAGCCGAGCGGTGTGTGGCAGGCGAGGCATTCGCTGTTGCCGAGAAAAATCGGGCGGCCGCACTGGCACTGGTAGGCGCGGCTGAGCGTCGGCGCCTTGAGGTCGGCGGCGAGGGAGTGGTCCGATTGCTCAGGTGCCTGATCGGCCACCGTTCCCTGAGATTGATCGCTCGAGGGTGCGGTGCCGATGGATTGCGATTGGAAGGTCTGTTCCATGACTGTTGTTCTTCCGGGCCTGCGGCGCGGGATATGTCGAGTTGTCGAAGTTCAGGCGGGAGCGGGTGAGACGACAAAGTCCATTGTGATGGCTGCATCTGCGTGCCCATACGCGCGCAAACGCCGATATCCTTGTAGGACGGCCGAACCCCCGCGGCCCACGCGCGCCAATGACCGATTCCAAGAGGACCAGGATCATCAAAATCCCCGATCTCCCGCCTCCCGTCCGGTCCCCGATCTCGGCGGCCCCTTCGATCCACAGCCTGCGCGACCGTTACGGCGACCGCTACCGCTGGTATCTGCTGCTGTCGGTCATGGTGGGCACGATGGCGTCGATCATGTCGTCGACCATCGTCAACGTGGCAATTCCGGGCATGAGCCACTACTTTTCACTGGGGCAGGAGCGCGCGCAGTGGGTCAGCTCCGGCTTCATGGTGGCGATGACGGTGTCGATGCTGACCACACCCTGGCTGCTCGGACGCTATGGCTATCGCGCCACCTACGTCGGCACGATGACGCTGCTTTTGCTGGGGGGACTGGCCGGCGGTTTGTCGAACAACTTCTCTCTCGTGCTGGCCGCCCGCGTGGCCGAAGGGCTGGCAGCGGGCGTGGTGCAGCCAATTCCGGCCATCATCATCCTGCGCGCTTTCGAGCCGCACGAGCAGGGCCGCGCCAGTGGGCTTTTCGGCATGGGCGTGGTGTTGGCGCCGGCGATCGGCCCGAGCATCGGCGGCATCTTGGTCGATCTGTTCGGCTGGCGTTCGATCTTCTTCATGGTGGTGCCGTTTTGCATCGCCTCGATCACGCTGGCCTACCGTTTCGTGCCGACCACCGCGCCCGGCGGCGTGGTCGCCGCACGCGCCGGCAACCTCGACTGGCGCGGCCTCGGGCTGGGCACCATCGGCACGCTGTGCCTGCTGAACGGACTGGTCGCGCTGCGGGACGACTCGCCACTGCACGCGGCCGCACTGCTGGCCGGCGCGGGGCTGTCGTTCACGGCTTTTGTCTGGTGGCAAAAACGCATGTCGGCGGCGGGTCGCGAACCGCTTATGAACCTGGCCCTTTTCAAATACCGGCAGTTCGCGATGGGCAGCGTAGTGGCTTTCATCTACGGCACGGCGCTGTTCGGCTCGACCTATCTCCTGCCGGTGTATATGCAGCTCGGGCTGCATCTGTCGCCGTCGCACGTGGGCACGATCATGTTGCCGGCCGGCATCGTGCTGGCCATCACCATCGCGCTGGTCGGGCGGCTGGCCGACCGCCAGCCGACGTGGCTGCTGGTGAGCATCGGGCTGGGGCTGCTGGCACTGTCGTTCACGCTGATGGTGCTGCTCAGGCTCGACAGCGGCATCTGGCTGCTGGTGATCTTCGCGACCATCGGGCGCATCGGCCTCGGCTTCATCCTGCCGTCGCTCAACATCGGCTCGCTGCGGCCGCTGGCCAAGCCGCTGATTCCGCAGGGCGCGAGCGCCATCAGCTTTTTGCGGATGCTGGGCGGCGCGGCCGGCGTGAGCCTGTGCGCCATCGTGCTCGAGTGGCGGCTCTCGGTGCACGGCGACTCGCTCACCAACCCGACCACCAGCGTGGCCCGGCTGGCGGCCTTCGACGAGGCCTTTGCGATGCTGGCGGGCCTGTGCGCGCTGGCCATCCTGGCCGCGCTGCAGTTGCGCCAGAAGAAGCCGCCGCTGCCAACCCCGGTTTAATGCACCCATGTGCCAACTGCTCGGGATGAACTGCAACACACCGACCGACGTGACGTTCAGCTTCACGGGGTTCGCACAGCGTGGCGGCCGCACCGACCATCACGCCGACGGCTGGGGCATCGCCTTCTTCGAAGACCGCGGGCTGCGCCATTTCGTCGACCATCAACCAGCCTGCGATTCGCCGGTAGCCGAGCTGATCCGCCGCTATCCGATCAAGAGCCAGAACGTCGTCTCGCACATTCGCAAGGCCACGCAGGGCGCCATCAATCTGCAGAACTGCCACCCGTTCGTGCGCGAGCTGTGGGGCCGCTACTGGGTCTTCGCGCACAACGGCGACCTGAAGAACTTCAGGCAGCGGCTGCACGGCAACTTCCATCCGGTCGGCAGCACCGACAGCGAACACGCGTTCTGCTGGTTGATGCAGGAGCTGGCCAAATCGCATGCCGGCGTGCCGAGCGTCGACGAACTCACGCTCACGCTGCGCGAACTGGCACCGCAGCTGGCAAAGCACGGTACTTTCAACTTCATGCTGTCGAATGGACAGGCGCTGTGGGCGCACGCGTCGACGCATCTCTGGTACATCGAACGGCGGCATCCTTTTGTCTCGGCGCAGCTGTCGGACGACGACCTGGCCATCGACTTTGCGGCGCACACGACGCCGGCCGATCGGGTGGCGGTGGTCGTCACTGCACCGCTCACGACCAATGAAACATGGACCGCGTTCGAGCCCGGCGAACTCAAGGTGTTCGTCGACGGGCAAGCCCGAAGCAGATAGTCAGGATCAAACGCGCCGCCGCAGCTGACCTTACCGCTCAACGACGCTTCAGGCCCACTGATTCTTCCAGCGCATCGATGAACATCGCCGGCACGTCGAAGCCGGTTTGTTCGGTGATTTCCTGAAAGCAGGTCGGGCTGGTGACGTTGATTTCGGTGACGCTGTCGCCGATGACGTCGAGCCCGATCAGCAGCAGCCCACGCGGCGCGAGCGCACGGCCGACGACTTCCGCTATTTCGCGGTTGCGTTCGGTCAGCGGCTGCGCCACGCCCTTGCCGCCAGCCGCCAGATTGCCGCGCACCTCGGTGCCTTGCGGAATGCGTGCCAACACGAAAGGCGCCGGCTTGCCCGCGATGATCAGGATGCGCTTGTCACCCTGCGTGATCTCGGGCACGAAGCGCTGGACCATGATGGTTTCGGCGCCGCCCTTGTTCAGCGTCTCGACGATGGAGCCGAGGTTCATCGCGTCTTGCCTCACGCGGAAGATGCCCATGCCGCCCATGCCGTCCAAGGGCTTCAGGATGATGTCGCCGTGCTCTGCGTGGAAGTCGCGCACCGACTGCGCGCTGCGCGTCACCAGCGTCGGCGTCACGAACTGCGGAAACTCCATGATGGCGAGCTTTTCCGGGTGATCGCGCAAGGCGCGGGGCGTGTTGACCACGTGCGCGCCCTCGCGCTCGGCCTGTTCGAGCAGGTGCGTCGCGTAGATGTACTCAGCATCGAACGGCGGGTCTTTGCGCATGATGACCACGTCGAAATCCTTCAGCGCCTTGGTCTCGAGAATGTCTTCGTGGTACCAGTCCTTCTGATCGCCGGTGAGGGTGATCTGCTGCACGTTGGCGGTGACCAGGCCACCCGATTTCCACTGCAGGTCTTGCGGCAGGCAGGCCGCGATGCGATGGCCGCGGCGCTGTGCCTCACGCATCATCGAAAAAGTGGTGTCCTTGTAGATCTTGAATTGATCGAGCGGGTCGGCGACGAAGAGGATGTTGTGCATCAGGAGCTCTTTCCGGCGGCCGCGTTGCGGGTCGCCTGCTGTTCATTGGGCACGATCTTGCCGCCGGGTGCGATGTCCTTGCCGGCCGAAGCTCTTGCCAGGTCGCCGTTCTGGCTGACGTCGTAGCGATTGCGCCGGCCGAGTTGCTGCACCGCCAGCGCGACGGCGCCGGCCACCACGCCCCAAAAGGCCGAGCCGATGCCCGCCAGCGTGACGCCCGACAAGGTGACCAGAAAGGTGATCAAAGCCGCCTCGCGATGCGACTCGTCGCGCACAGCCGCAGCGAGGCCGCCGCCGATGGTGCCGAGCAATGCAAGTCCGGCGATGGCGGCAACCAGTTCTTTGGGGAACGCGGTCAGCACGCCGACCACGGCCGCGCCGAAGAGGCCGATCACCACGTAGATCGCGCCGCAGCTCACCGCCGCCGTGTAGCGCCGCTTCGGGTCGTCGTGCGCCTCAGGCCCCATGCAGATCGCCGCGGTGATGGCGCTTAGATTGAGCGCATAGCCACCGAACGGCGCGAGCACCAGCGTGGCAATCCCGCTGAGCGTGATGAGCTTGCTGATCGGCAGGTCGTAGCCGGCCGCGCGAATCGCCGCGACGCCGGGCAGGTTCTGCGAAGCCATCGTGACAACGAACAATGGCAGCGCCAGGCTCACCGCCGCGCGCCAGGTGAACACCGGCATCGTGAAGACCGGCATGGCGATGTCGAAATGCACCGCCGACCAGGCCAGCTGGCCGCGCGATGCCGCATAGAGCACGCCGACGAGCAGTGTCAGCGGCACGGCGTAGCGCGGCATGAAGCGCTTGGCCAGCAGGTAGGCAGCCAGCATCAGCAGCACGAGCGGCAACGCGGTCTGTGCGGCGATGAAAGCCTGCAGCCCGAAGCGCGCCAGCACACCCGCGAGCAGGGCCGAAGCGAGCGCCATCGGGATCTTGTTCATCACCCGCTCGAACCAGCCGGTGGCGCCGGCCAGGGTGATGAGCACCGCGCAAACGATGAAGGCGCCGACCGCTTCGTTCATGCCGTAGCCGATGCCCGCTACCGCCAGCACCGCGGCGCCCGGCGTGCTCCAGGCGATCATGACGGGCTTGCGCCAATACAGCGACGGCAGCGCGGAGCCCAGGCCCATGCCGAGCCCGAGCGCCCACATCCATGAGGTGATCATCTGCGGCGTGGCGCCGAACGCCTGCGCGGCCTGGAACACGATGGCCACCGAACTGGTGAAGCCCACGAGCACCGCGACGAAGCCGGCGGTGAAAGCCGACAGGCTCAAGTCCTTGAAAAAACGCATCGGCGAATTGTGCCCG
>JAQGMP010000214.1 GCA_028292285.1 Variovorax sp.
CGCAGCGCGTGGGCCGGCGAGTGCCGCGACCGCAAGAAGACCCTGCTGCGCAAGACCGACTTCGCCGACGTGCCGATGAAGCCGCAGCGCGTGTACCAATGCATGAACAACAACTTCGAGCGCGACACCTGCTATGTCAGCACCATCGGCTTGTCGCAGATCGCGGCCGCACAGTTTCTGCATGTGTACAACCCGCGCCACTGGATCAACTGCGGGCAAGCGGGCCCGCTCGGCTGGACGATTTCTGCCGCGCTCGGCGTGCGCGCTGCCGACCCGGCGCGCAAGATCGTCGCGCTCTCGGGCGACTACGACTTTCAATTCATGATCGAAGAGCTCGCCGTCGGCGCACAGTTCAAGCTGCCTTACATCCACATTGTGGTCAACAACAGCTACCTCGGCTTGATCCGGCAAAGCCAGCGCGGCTTCGAGATGGACTACTGCGTGCAGCTCGCATTCGACAACATCAATGCGGGTCCGGACGCCGGCATCGAAGCCAGCTACGGCGTCGATCACATGAAAGTGGTCGAAGGCCTGGGCTGCAAGGCGATTCGCGTGTGCAGGCAGGAAGAAATGGCGCCGGCCATCCGGCAAGCCGAAAAGCTGATGGCCGAGTTCCGCGTGCCGGTCGTCATCGAGGTGATGCTCGAGCGCGTGACCAACATCGCGATGGGCACGGAGATCGACGCTGTCAACGAGTTCTGAGCGTAGACTTTTCCGGCGGAGTCCCCGCGATAAATCAGGGAGCCAAAATGGCAAATGAAAGCATGCGAACGAGCGCGGCCGGTACGACAGCGCTGCGTCTGCGAGAGAACGTCGTCCCCAACTACTACAACGACTCGGCGAACAACTGCACCTTCGGCGTCGGCACGCTCGCCCACTTGGGTCCTTGCACTGCGGAAGAACTTACGAGGACGGTCACAACTGCGATGATCGACGGACAACTCGCCGGCCGATTGCGCAACGCGGAGAGTACCGTTCGCCTTCATGTGAGGCGCGCGACGTTGACACAGGCCCAGTTCGACGCGCTCGTGTCGTTCAGCTTCAATTCCAGGGCCACCGGCGCGCGCCCGGCTCTGGACGCGGCTGATCAAGGGGCCGACATCGATGTCGTTCGGCACATGAACGCCCGCATCTTCATCCATTCGCGCGACGCCGCCGGTCATCGTCAGCCAGCGGTCCGATCCACAGGCCTTGTGAACCGGCGCCGTGAAGAAGTAAGGCCGTTCCAAGTCCATCAGGCACCGCAATGAGACAGGCCCTGGTGGCCTCGTTGATCGCCTGCGCCGCGATGGGCGCTGGCGCCGCGAACACATATTCGCCATCGGCGGCCGAAGTGCTCTCGGCACTTTCCCGGCGCAGCGAAATCCCGGAGCAGCAATTGAGCGGACTGCTCGCCGACTGCAATGCCAGTCAGGCGAGCATCAATTTTTGCGCGTTCCGGGACCGTGTAATCGCAGACTTGAAACTACAGCACGCGGTCACCGACAAGACGACGCAGTTCCCCGTCTGCAAGGAGGACATCGACTCCAGGCTGGTGCGATGGGAGGCGGCGCGCGATCGTGGATGCGAGAGGAGCGCTGCCAGAGATTATGGGTTCGGGTCGATGAAGCCCGCGGCGCGAGATCTGTGCACCACGCTCGAAACCAACCGGATGATCAAGCGCGTGGCGCAAATGCGCGATTGCGCCACGCGATAGGGCTTCGGCCTGCACATCGTAGCGTTGGCCGTCACAACGCCGGCGCCACTTTGTGGCCCAACCGTATTTCCACTACACATTGAAACGGCGCTTTGCAGTAGCCTCTTTCTTCCCTTCAGAGAATTCAGAGAACCAGGAGACTTTTCATGGCCGCCGACCTGTCACCCGCCGAACAAGCGCTGCGCGACGCCGCACGCGAATACCACCGCAGCCCCGTGCGCGGCAAGATCTCGATCAGCCCGACCAAGCCGCTGTTGAATCAGCGCGATCTGTCGCTGGCCTACTCGCCGGGCGTGGCGTATCCGTGCCTGGACATCCAGGCCAACCCGGCGCTCGCGGCCGAGTACACCTCGCGCGGCAACCTCGTCGGTGTGGTGACCAACGGCACGGCGGTGCTGGGCCTCGGCAACATCGGGCCGCTGGCCTCCAAGCCGGTGATGGAAGGCAAGGCCTGCCTCTTCAAGAAGTTCGCGGGCATCGACGTGTTCGACATCGAACTGGCCGAAAACGACCCTGACAAACTGGTCGACATCATCGCGGCGCTGGAGCCGACGCTGGGCGGCATCAACCTCGAAGACATCAAGGCGCCCGAGTGCTTCTACATCGAAAAGAAGCTGCGCGAGCGCATGAACATTCCGGTGTTCCACGACGACCAGCACGGCACCGCCATCATCTCGGCCGCGGCGCTGATCAACGGGCTGGAGCTGGTCGGCAAGAAGATCGAAGACGTGAAGATCGCGGTGTCGGGCGCGGGCGCGGCAGCCATCGCTTGCCTCGACGTGATGGTCGGGCTGGGCGCCAGGCACGCCAACATCTACGCGGTCGATTCGAAGGGCCTGATCTTCATGGGCCGCGCCGGCGGCTTCGACGATTCGAAGTCGCGCTACGCGCAAAAAGACACCGGCGCCCGCACGCTGGCCGACGTCATGAAAGACGCCGACGTGTTCCTCGGCTGCTCGGCGCCCGGCGTGGTCACGCAAGACATGGTCAAGAGCATGGGCACGCAGCCGATCATCCTGGCGCTGGCCAACCCGGAACCTGAAATCCGGCCCGAACTGGC
>JAQGMP010000263.1 GCA_028292285.1 Variovorax sp.
GCCAGACCTGCGACGAACTCATCAGGGCGCTGAACCGCGCGGGCTACGACAAAAGCGTCGGCGCCATCGTGCTGGCGGGCGCCGGCGAGCGCGCCTTTTGCACCGGCGGCGACCAGAGTGCGCACGACGGCAACTACGACGGCCGCGGCACCATCGGATTGCCGATGGAAGAGCTGCATGCCGCCATCCGCGACGTGCCCAAGCCGGTGATCGCGCGGGTGCAGGGCTTTGCGATCGGCGGCGGCAACGTGCTGTGCACCATTTGCGACCTGACCATCTGCTCCGAAAAAGCCGTCTTCGGCCAGGTCGGCCCCAAGATGGGCTCGGTCGATCCGGGCTACGGCACGGCATTGCTGGCCCGCGTGGTCGGCGAGAAAAAAGCACGCGAGATGTGGTACCTGTGCCGCCGTTATTCGGGCGCAGAAGCCGTTGCCATGGGCCTCGCCAATGTCTGCGTGCCGCCTGATCAGCTCGATGCCGAAGTGCAGAAGTGGGCCGAAGAAATCTGCGAGCGCAGCCCCACCGCCATCGCCATTGCCAAGCGCAGCTTCAACATGGACACCGCGCACCAGGCCGGTATCGCCGGCATGGGCATGCTGGCGCTCAAGCTCTATTACGACACCGAAGAATCGCGCGAAGGTGTGAAGGCATTGGCCGAAAAGCGCAAGCCGGACTTCCGCAAGTTCGCCAAATAGGCGGCAGCGAGGGATGAAGCGATGAACCCCTATATCGACGACGACCTGGAAGCGCTGGCCGGCCACGCGCGCCGCTTTGCGACCGGTCGCGTGGCACCCGGCTTCCTGGAGCGCGACACGACCCGCGTGCTCGAACGCACCCTGATGCGCGAGATGGGCGAGCTCGGCTTTATCGCGCCCGAGTTGCCCGAAGTCCACGGCGGCCAGGGCATGGGCTGCCTGGCTGCCGGCGTCATCCACGAAGAAATCGCACGAGCCGACCTGAGCATTTCGTACATCAACCTGCTGGCCTCGCTCAACGGGCAGATCCTGGCGGAACATGGCCAGCCGGAGGTGGTCGCGCCGTGGCTCGCCAGGCTCACGCGCGGCGAGGCGCTGCTGGCCATCGCGCTGACCGAGCCGCGTGGCGGCTCCGACGCCGGCAACCTGCGGCTGCGTGTCGAGCGTGTCGGCGGCCAGTACGTCATCAACGGCGAAAAGACATCGATTTCGGCGGCCGATCAGGCCGATGCCGCGGTGGTGTTCGGGCGCACCGGCACGGTCGAATCGGCCGCGCACGGCGTGACGGCGCTGCTGGTGCCGATGGACGTTCCCGGCGTCACGCGCAACCGCTTCGACTGCCACGGCCAGCGCGCCATCGGCCGCGGCTCCATCTTCTTCGAGAACGTTCGCGTGCCGGTCGACCACCGGCTCGGCGACGAGAACCGCGGCTTCGTGCAGGTGATGCAGGGCTTCGACTATTCGCGTGCGTTGATCGGGCTGCAGGTGCTGGCGGTAGCGCGCGCCGCGCTCGAAGAAACCTGGGAATACGTCGCACAGCGTGAAGCCTTCGGCAAGACCTTGTCGGCTTTTCAGGGGGTCTCGCATCCGCTGGCGGACTTCGACACGCAGATCACCGCGGCGCGGCTGCTCTGCCTGCAGACGCTGTGGCTGAAAGACAAGGGCGCTCCGCACACGGCCGAAGCGGCGATGTGCAAATGGTGGGCGCCCAAGCTGGCCTACGACGCCATCCACCAGTGCCTGCTGATGTTCGGCCACGGCGGCTACGACCGCGGCGTGATGGAGCAGCGGCTGCGCGACGTGCTGGGCTTTCAGATCGGCGACGGCACCGCGCAGATCATGAAGACCATCGTGGCGCGCACGCGGGCAGGGCGCCAGGCCGTGCCCGCCTGAACCGGCGCGTGAATCGAAGAAAAAACGAGGAGACAAGACCATGGATTTCGATGCTGTTCTGTTGCCCGCCCGGCGGGCCCGCATGGTGGCGCAAGGCTGGTGGCACGACCGCACCATCAACGACGCGCTGGACGCCTGCGTCGCGGCGCATCCCGGCAAGATCGCGCTGACCGCCACGCTGGGCGAACAGCCCGAGGCCGAAGCGCGGCGCTTTACCTACCGCGAGATGGCGACGATGGCCGACCGCATCGCCGTCGGCCTGGCGCGGCTGGGCGTCGGCCGCGGCGACGTGGTGGCGTGCCAGCTGCCTAACTGGTGGCAGTTCACCCTGACGTATCTGGCGTGCTCCCGCATCGGCGCGGTCATGAACCCGCTGATGCACATCTTTCGCGAGCGCGAGCTGTCGTTCATGCTGAAGCACGGCGAGGCCAAGGTCATGATCGCGCCGCGCTCATTTCGCGGCTTCGACTTCGAGGGCATGGTGACGGCGCTGCAGCCGACGTTGCCGCATCTGAAGCACGTCGTCGTGGTGGGCGGCGAGGGCGCCAACAGCTTCGACGCCTTGCTCGGCGGCCCCGCGTGGGAAGCGGAGCCCGACGCGCACGCCATCCTCACGCGCCACCGCCCGGCGCCCGACGACGTGACGCAACTCATCTACACCTCGGGCACGACCGGCGAGCCCAAGGGCGTGATGCATTCGGCCAACAGCACGATGGCCAACATCGTGCCGTACGCAGCGCGGCTCGAACTGGGCGCCGAAGACATCGTGCTCATGGCATCGCCGATGGCGCACCAGACCGGCTTCATGTACGGCCTCATGATGCCGATCATGTTGCAGGCCAGCGTCGTCCTGCAGGACGTGTGGGATCCGAAGCGTGCGGTGGGGTTGATCCGCAGCGAGACCGTCAGCTTCACGATGGCCTCGACGCCGTTCTTGTCGGACCTGGCGAAGGCGGTCGAAGAGACCGGCCTTGCGGTTCCTACGCTGCGGTCGTTCTTGTGCGCCGGCGCGCCCATTCCCGGCGCGCTGGTCGAGCAGGCCCGGCGCGCGCTCGGCGCGAAGATCGTTTCGGCCTGGGGCATGACGGAGAACGGCGCGGTGACCACGACCGAGCTTCACGACGACGACGAGCGCTCGGTCAACACCGATGGCCGCCCGCTGCCCGGCGTCGAGGTCAAGGTCGTCGATATCGACGGCCGGAGTCTGCCGGCCGGTGAGATCGGCAAGCTATTGCTGCGCTCGTGCTCGAACTTCGGCGGCTACCTGCATCGGCCGCATCTCAACGGCACCGATGCCGACGACTGGTTCGACACCGGCGATCTGGCGCGCATCGACGAGCGCGGCTACATCCGCATCACCGGCCGCACCAAGGACGTCATCATCCGCGGCGGCGAGAACATTCCTGTGGTCGAGATCGAGTCGCTGCTGTATCGGCACCCGGACATCGCGATGGCGGCCATCGTCGCCTACCCGGACGAGCGACTGGGTGAGCGCGCTTGCGCCGTGGTCGTGCCGCGGCCCGGCCGCAGCATCGACCTGCCGGGCATCGTGGCCTTCTTGAAGAGCCAGAAGGTGGCGGCGCAGTACATCCCCGAGCGGCTGGTCGTGCGCGATTCGATGCCCTCGACGCCTTCCGGAAAAATCCAAAAGTTCAAGCTGCGCGAGTTGTTGAAGGACGAGGCGGCCTGAGCTGCATGAGCTGCATGAGCTGCATGGTGGCTCACGCCTTCACTGAGAGAACAAGCAGCCCGCGCGCCCCGGACACCTTCGAAGGCGCCTGATCAGCGTCCCTGGCGCGCCCTGGCGGCGCCGAAGTC
>JAQGMP010000266.1 GCA_028292285.1 Variovorax sp.
ATCGTGCTCGGCACGCGCATGGCGGTGTTCGCATCGATGCCGGGGTTGAAGCTCATCGTGGTCGACGAAGAGCACGACCCGAGCTACAAGCAGCAGGAAGGCGCCCGCTACTCGGCGCGCGATCTGGCGGTGTGGCGCGGCCAGCGCGAGGGCGCCAAGGTCATCCTCGGTTCTGCCACGCCGTCGTTCGAGAGCTGGCACCAGAGCCGTCCGGCCGAAGGCGACGATGCGGGCGGCCGCTACGTGCGGCTGGCGATGCCGTCACGCATCGGCGCGGGAGACAGAAGCGAAAGCGGGGGCGAAATCGGGACCGGCGCAGGGACCATTGCAGGCGCCGGCGAGTTGCCCACGGTTCGGCTCGTCGACATGAACCTGCAGCCGCCGAAAACGGTGCTGTCGGGCGCGCTGCTCGCGGCCATCGGCGAGCGCATCGCGCGCGGCGAACAAAGCATGGTGTTCCTGAACCGCCGCGGCTACGCGCCGGTGCTGGCTTGTGGCGACTGCGGCTGGAAAAGCGAATGCCCGCATTGCAGCGCCTACCGCGTGTTCCACAAGATCGACCGCACGCTGCGCTGTCATCACTGCGGCTTCACCGAGCGGGTGCCGCGCGCCTGCCCGGCCTGCGGCAACCCGGACATCGCGCCGGTCGGCCGCGGCACCGAGCGGCTCGAAGAACATCTGGCAGAACTCTTCGCCGATGTGAAACGGCCTGATGGCAGTGCCGTGCGCATCGCGCGGATCGACGCCGACAGCACCCGGAAAGAAGGCGCGCTCGAATCACAGCTGGCGGCCGTGCATTCCGGCGAGGTCGACGTGCTGGTCGGCACGCAGATGATTGCCAAGGGCCACGACTTTCGCCGCATCACGCTGGTCGCCGCGGTCAATCCTGACGGCGCCCTTTTCTCCAGCGACTTTCGCGCGCCCGAGCGCCTGTTCGGGCTGCTGATGCAGTCGGCAGGACGCGCGGGCCGGGACGCCGCGTACCTGGCCGCGCAGGGAAGCCGCGCCGAGATGTGGCTGCAGACCTCGCACCCGCAACACCCGCTGTTCGCTGCACTGCGCCGCCACGACTACGCTGCCTTCGCGGCGTCGGAGCTCGAACAACGCCGCGCGGCCGGCATGCCGCCCTTCGCGTTCCAGGCGCTGTTGCGCGCCGACGCGCGAACGCAAGAGGCGGCGCAGGCGTTTTTGACTGCCGCCAGCGTGGCAGCCGACGTGCTGCCCGGTGCCGACCGGGTCACGCGCTATCCGGCAGTGCCGCTCGCGATCCAGCGCGTCGCCAATGTGGAGCGCGCGCAGATGCTGATCGAAAGCGGCTCGCGTGCCGCATTGCAACGCCTGCTGGCCGCATGGCAACCGCTGCTGCAAACGGTGCGGCGCAGTGCAGAAGGAAAAGGCGTGATCCGCTGGCTGGTCGACGTCGACCCGCAACAGATCTGAGCGCCCTGCGTCGCTGCGCCGATCAGCCGGCCCGGTCGCAGCCGACGATCTTGAACTCGACGCGGCGGTCCAGCGCATCGACCGCGTTGTCGGTCCCGCTGCCGATGATGTTCTCGCGATAACCTTTGCCCGCGGCCCGCGTGCGCTCGCCGAACACGGGAGAGACACCCGTCAGCCGCTGCCGGATGTAGCTCGCGCGTTGCAGCGACAGCGCGTCGTTCAGCGCCTCTGCGCCGGTGCGGCTGGTGTGGCCGACGATGTCCATGCAAACGTTCGCTTGCGTACTGACCTGGGCGATGCGTGCCAGCCACAGGCCGTAAGGACCGCTGACCTTCGGGTCGGACCAGAACACGGTGGTTCCGGGGTTGAAGAGGAACTTCACGCCGAGCTGTTTGTTGGCGATGCCGAACGCAACGATTTTTCCGAAGGCCTTGTCGGCCTCGGCCGGACGATCGAGCTTGACCGACGCCAGGTAGATGCCGCTCAGCACCCGAAGCTGCTCACCGACGGGGGAAGCGTTGGCTTCGTTGTATTGCGCCAGCGCCTCCTGATAGCGGCCGGCGTTGTACGAGGCGCCCGCCTCGCTGACGACAGGTGCCACCGGCAGCCGCTGAATATAGAAAGGGTCGGCGGGTTGACCGGCCGGCGTGACGGCGGTGCGCGCATAGCCTTCGATGAGCCGATCCTTCGGCAATACCGGACTGTCCTGCTCGAACGCCAATGGCGTGTTGTCCAGCTCGTCGTCGCGCGCCATGGCCGACGATTGCGCCACCACGTTGCCGCTGCGCAAATCGGTCAACGCGAGATTGATCTGCAATGCGCCGCGCGACTTGCCGATCTGCCGTTGGTGCGTGAGCGTGCCGGTCAGCAGGTAGCTCGCCTTGTCGAGGTTGGCGCGTTGAAACGGCAAGAGTTCGAGCGACGTGTGCTTCGTCCGGATGCGATCGACGACGCGCGTCTGCAAAAGCTGCGTCGACGCAGTCTGCTGGCCGCTGTTGGCATCGATCATCGGGTCGAGCACAACGCCGCGCCGGCCGACGGCCACGCCGAGCATGTCCGGCAGCGATTGTGTTTGTGCCACCAGCGCGTCGGTAACCTGCGCGACCGCCTGGTCCACGCGTTGTGCGGCCGTCGTCGGTGCAGGCTCGGTGCTGGCACAGCCTGCAATGGCCAGGCTCAGCAGCAGGACTGCAGAGATGGATACGGCTTTGAGCCCGCGCAAGGCGGAGCCGGAAATTGAGTCGGAAAAAGTCATGGTCTGCATTCGCTTTGAAGGAGGGATGCGTCGCCGGGCCGAAGCGGTCCGAGCGAAGCGGATTGAAGGATTTCGCTGCATTTGCCGCGGGACGGAGGGATCGGGCGGGCGGCAGCTGGCGAGGTGGCGGTCGCAGTCGACCTGGCCATGGATGAGGCCATGGACGCCGTGCGAGGCGGCTCGTCAGGGGGCGCCCTCGATATCCGCGCGATAGGCGCGATCGCCGGTTTGGCCGAAATCACGATAGGCTCTGGCAGTGCCGACGCCTCCGGCGATGTCGGTGCAATCGGTGCATCCGGTGCGAGCGGCTCAACCGATGCGACCGGTGCGACGGATGCGGCCGCCAATGGCAGCGATGCGATCGCCGCGCGCGGACGCGTCGACGCCTCGCGCATTTGACGCAGCTTGAGCGCCTGCTTCTGCCCGAGTGCAGAGCGCGCCGCATCGTCGGCGCGGCGGGCCTGGAATATCGCCCCCGCAACAATGGCAAAGGCTAACAGGGCAACGAGTGCGGCGATCACGACGTACCGCGCCCTGCCGCGGCGTGGCGCCGGCTCGTCCGAGGCGCCGGACAACGCTGCGTCGGTCGACCAGAGCGGGTTCATCCGGCTCAAATCGATTTGCGATGCTGCGGTTGACTGCCACGCGTCCGGCGCCAGAGGTTCGAGCGGGCCCGGAAAGGTGGCGTACGTTCCGGCGGCATCCGGCGACATGCCCGCAGCCATCGACGGCGGCTCGACTTCATGCCCGTTCAGCTGCGCCCGGAACGCTTCTGCGCTTTGCGGCCGGTCTTGCGGCCGCAGCGCCAAAGCCCCGTCGATCGCAGCGAGGAACGGCGCGCTGTAGCGGCCCCGGGCCAACTCCGATATCGGCACCAGTCGGTCGTCCATCAAGCGCTCGACCGCGGCCATCGGCCGTTCACCGGTAATGGCCGCGTACGCGACACCGGCCAGCGCATACAGATCGGTCCAGGGGCCTTGCTTCATCGATGGCGCCTCGCCGTATTGCTCGATCGGTGCAAAGCCGCGCTGGCGGGCCGAGTTGGGCGTCTGGGCAATGTTGCCGATGACGCGGCGCGCGGCACCGAGGTCCAGCAACACCGGGCCGTTGCGCGCAAGGATGATTTTTTCAGGCGCTATGTCGCGATGCAGGCACCGCACGGCGTGCATCGCGGCGAGCCCGTCGAGCAATGGGTTGAGCAGATCGAGGAGTTGCGCTTCGTCGGGTGCGTGGCCGAGTTCTGCGAGCGACCGCGCCAGCGTCGGGCCCTCGTAGTACGGCATCGCCATGTAGGCCGTGCCGTTGCCTTCCCACCAGCGCAGCACCTTGACCACTGCCGCATGATCGAAGCGCGCGAGCAGCCGGGCTTCGTTGATGAAGCTTCGCAATCCCGACTGGTAGAGGTCGACATGCCGCGGCGACTTGACGATCACGTCCGGCGAGTCGGCCGACCGCGCCGCCAGGGCGGTCGGCAGGTATTCCCGGATCGCGATGCGCTCCCTCGAAGACGGATCGAAGGCGAGGTAGACGATGCCGTAGTCGCCTTCGGCGATCAACCCCGTGATCTCGTATTCGAACGGTTGCGTGCCTTCGGCCAATGCGGCCGCACCCACCCTGTTCCCCTCGATGCGAACTTGCGTCGACGTCATTGGACCCCCTGTTTTGGGAGGCACTCTAACAGTGTCTTGAATACTAAATAACTACACGATTCGACACACTCGACATGGAATGTGAACCCCTTCGTGAACCGCCTCGGACTGCGAGTGCCATCGGCCATTTGTCCGCTGGTTTGTCCGCCGGTCCGTCCGCCGGATCGTCCGTCGTTTTGTCCCTTCTTCCCTTTCCCTCCTTCTTCCTACGCGGCAGCGAGCGACGGCAACCTAACCTCTCGGCATGACAAATCCTTCGATGCCGGCGAGACTGCTGCGTTGGTCCCTGCCCTTCGTGCTGTTGCTGGCGCCGTGGTTGGCAGCGGCCCAGGAAGAGTCCGGCGCCGAGGCCTTGCGCGCCCAGTACAAGACGATGACGCCGGGGCTCGCCAGCAACCCGTTTCATCGCAAGCTGGTGCTGCAGTCGGACGAAGGCTCGGGCAAGCTCAGCGGCAATATCTATGCGGTGGTCGACCATCCGTTCGGCGATGTCGCCAGTGCCTTCAAACTCCCGGCCACCTGGTGCGGCGTGTTGATGCTGCACCTCAACACCAAGTACTGCGCCGTGCAGGGCAGCGGCGCCAGCCCGACGCTCAACGTGGCGGTCGGACGCAAGTTCGATCAGCCGGTCGCCGATGCATCGCAGGTGAATTTCGTCTACACGCTGAAGGCCGCGACGGGCGACTATCTCGATGTCAACCTGAACGCGGCCAGCGGCCCGATGTCGACGCGCGACTACCGCATCGTGCTCGAGGCGACGCCCATCGATGCGAGCACCACGTTCATTCATCTCGGCTACTCGTACGGCTACGGCACGGCGGCCAGGATTGCGATGCAGGCGTACCTCGGCACGATCGGGAGCGACAAGGTCGGCTTCACGGCCACGGGCAAGGGCGGCAAGGGTGCGCCCGACTACATCGGCGGGGTGCGCGGCGTGGTCGAACGCAACACCATGCGCTATTACCTCGCCATCGATGCCTATCTCGATGCGCCATCGCCGCAGCAGCAAGAGCAGCGCACCGCGGCCTGGTTCGACGCCACAGAGCAATACGCATTGCAATTGCACGAGATGTCCAAAGACGATTACCTCGCCATGAAGCGAAACGAATACCGCCGATTGACGGCGAGGCAATAAGCAAATGACCCCAAGACCCTGAGTGCGTCGCAGCGACACACGCCGCATCGCACCCGCTGTCAGAAATAGCCTGCACAATGAGTGGACGCCGGGACTTCTGCTCAGCAAGCCGTAAGCAGGCCGGTGTCTGATGTGTCGACTACCGGAGAACGCCGTGAAACCGCTGCCTGCATTGCTGAGTGCCTTGGGTGCCCTTGTAGTGGCCAGCGCGGCACTGTCCGCATCGGCAGCCGAGCTCGAACTCGAAGGCCCCCGGCTGCGCGTCAGCGGCATGCTCGACGGCAGTGCTACCAAAGCATTCATCGAGCAACTCGACACCGGCAAGGTCCGCGTCGTGATCTTCGAAGACTCATTCGGCGGCACGGCGGAAGCGGCCGAAATCTACGCCAAAGCCATCCGGGCCAGCGGGGTCAACACCGAAGCGCGCGGCCAGTGCTACGCCGCTTGCGCTTACGCATTTCTGGCAGGCAAAGAACATCGCTTCGGCCGCGGACTGCAGGTCAACGGCCTGTTGATACCGGTCGCGATGCGGCCGACGCCGGGCGATCTGCAGAGCCGCTGGCGCGGCGACGAAGCGCAGAAGACGCTGGCCGAATTCACCACGGCCACGGCTTCGATGACGGCCGCCGCGGCTTCGTCATTGCCGGTGTCCTCATCGGATGCGTCCAGCGCCGCGCTGTCCGTTCCGACGGCTGTCGCATCCGCAAGCCCCCCCGCGCCCAAGGAAAACTGGCAGCCCGATCACGGCGTGCTCTTCAGTTCCACGCCGACACTTTTCGGCCGCGTCTACAACACCTACTACTGCGACGGATCCCAAGGGCGCGACGTCTCCAAGTGCGAAGCACTCAGCGATGCAGACCCCTTCAAGCTCGGCGTGCTGACGCCATAGCACTGGCGCTCCGCTACTGCAGCTACCAGCGCGGCGGGTCCGGCACATAGCCGTATCGCGGGTCGCGTGGATTGGCCGGAAAGGGTCGCGGCGAGTCCGGCGCATCGGTGTCCGCCGGGATCACGCCCAGACGCACGAGGTTGGCGCGGCTGTCATAGCGCACTGCGATGATTTCATCGGGTGCGCTCGAGGCGCGGTCGAAGCGGGTGTGGTCCACCACCGATTCTTCGCGCCGGCCGTGGCCCGTGCCGAGCCTGGCAGTGCTGCTGTCCGCGCTGATTGCGCCGGATGCGGCCTTGGCCTCATTCTGGACTTGCGGTGCCGGCGTCGGTTGCGCACTGCGCTCGCGCCGATCGCTGGCAGCGGCATCCCTCTCGCCCGGTTCGATGTCGGCCGCACCCTGGCCGCGCTCATCGCGCCCCGGCGCCTGCCGCGGTGTCGACGGCATCGGCGGCGGCGCGACGGCACGCTCGCGAAACACGGCGAGGCCGATCACGCCGATATCGAGAGGACGGCCCGTCCGTGCCGCATACGACTGCGCCTGCGCGGTGAATTCGAAGGCAGCGATTTCGCGATCGGTCTTGCGCCACCCATCGATCTGCCCCGACTCCAGCGGCCCGAGCACATAGCCGTTCTGCTGCCAGCCCGCCGTCTGACCGGTCAGCACATTGACGCCGTCCACCGCCATCACGACCAGCACCCGCTCGTGCCGCAGGTTGCGAATGCGCAGCCCGTAGCGCGCGCCTGGCCGGCCTGGCGCATAGCGCTGGCCGCCGGCCGAATAGACCGGCAGCGCTTCGCCCGTGTCGCGGTCGACCACCTCGAGCTGAAGCCAGCGGCCACCTGTCGACGTCGACGCGAGCGGCGGTGAACGCGACCAGCTGGGTGCGGCGCACGCGCCCATCAGGGCAAGGGCCGGCAGCGCCAGCAACAAGCGCCGTCGCGGCGCGGGAAGATCGATCGAACGGGCCATGGAAGTGCTCCTGAAGAACGGTCGAAATTGAAACCGTCCGACTTCTACGGCTGACGCGATGCGATGGGGTTAAAGCTCTAGCGAATCCATGACACGGCCAGCGGAAAGCTGAAGAACGCGGCCACGGTGGTCCACAGAATGATCCGTGCGATGCGGCCGTTGTCGGCGCCGAAACGCTCTGCCAGCATCGCCACGTTGCTGGCGCTCGGCAACGCGGCGACCAGCACGATCGCCGCCAGTGCCATCGGGCTGATCGGCAACCCGAGCGCCATGGCACCGCGCGCCACCGCATAGACCAGCAGCGGATGCGCCACCAGCTTGACGATGACGACTGGCAGCACATCGCCGATGCGGGACAGGCCGTGGCGCGGCGCGTCGGGATGCTGCAGGGCATGTTCGCGGCTCAGCACGGCCGAGCGCGCCAGCACCGCGCCGATGGTGAAGAGCGCCGCGGGCGAGGCCGCATCGGCCAGCATGGCGATGGTGTCCGCGATCGGTCCGGGCACCTTGAACTGCAGCGCCGACACGAGCGCGCCGAGCAGGATCGACCACGGCAGCGGATTGGCGAACATGCCGCGCATCGCCTGGCGCACGGCCTTCGCAGCACCGTGCTCGTCGGCACCGTCGAGCCGGGACAACGCAATGCAGACCGATGACGTCACCACCATGTCGAAGATGATCGTGATGATGACCGGGCCCGCCACTTGCGGCCCGAGCAGTGCGGCCAGCAATGGCACGCCCATGAAGCCGGTGTTGGAGAACGCGCCGACCAGCGCGCCGAAGGCGGCGTCGTTCCATCCGATGCGCGCACTGCGGGTGCTCCACACCACGGCGCCGACCACCGTCAAAGCGCAAACGCCCCAGACCAGCGCCACGCTGCCATCGAGAAGCTGCGCGATCGGCGTGCGGGCGCCGAAGCGGAACAGCATGCACGGCAACGCGAAGTAGAGGACGAAGGTGTTGAGCCCCGGAATGGCATCGAGCGGCAACACCCGGCCGCACGCTGCCGCATAGCCGGCCGCGATCAACGCGAAGAACGGAAAGGTGACGAGAAAAATCTGCAGCACGCGGCGATTGTCGGGGCGTTGATCGTGGGGATGGTCGCAGCGGGGCCGTGGCGCAGTTGCAGCGGCAGGGATGACTGTCGTCGCGGCTTCAGAGCTGCGACGAGAGCAGGCTCGCGAGGTGCTCCATGGCCTTCTCGCGCAGCGGCCGGTTCTGCCATTGCGCCAAAGTCACGGCGTTGCTCACCTTGAGGTCGTCTTCGAAGGCCGCCACCTGCTGCTTCGCGAAAACCGTGTCGTAGATGTTGAGGTTGGCCTCGTCGTTCAGGCGGAAAGACCGGTTGTCGAAGTTGGTCGAACCGACCGACACCAGCAGATCGTCCGCGACCAGCACCTTGCAATGGAACATCGTCGGCTGGTACTCGTACATTTGCACGCCGGCTTCGAGCAGCGGCCCCCAGCCAGCGCGCGAAGCACCTCGCACCGTCTCCGCATCGATGATCGGGCCCGGCGTGATGACACGCACGCGCACACCGCGCTTGACGGCCGCGATCAAGGCATCGCGCGTGAGGTCGTCGGGCACGAAGTAAGCGCTCGACAAATCGATCGAATGGTCCGCCGCGGTGATGGCGAGCAGGTACATCAGGTGCATGCTTTCGCTCCCGCCCGAGGGTGAGCTGCTGAACATCTGCGCGCCGCCGGCATCGCTCTGGCCGATCGGGCCGCGCGGCGGGATCGCCGGAAAGTAGCGCTCGCCGTGCAGCACCTGGCCCGACACCTTGATCCAGTTGTCCATGAAGACGGCCTGCATTTGCGCGACCACCGGGCCTTCGACCTTGAAGTGCGAGTCGCGCCTATGGTCGGCGTCTTGTCCATGGCCGGTCCACTGCGGCGCGATGCCGACGCCGCCGGTAAAGCCAACCATGCCGTCGACCACCAGCAGCTTGCGATGGGTCCGGTTGTTGAGGCGCGCGATGTCATACCAGCTGGGCTTATGGAACTTGTGGACCTCCACACCCGATGCGGTCATGCCTTCCAGCATCTTGTCGTCCATCTTTGCGCTGCCGACCCAGTCGAGCAGCACATGCACCTTGACGCCGTTGCGCGCGCGATCAGCCAGTGCATCGGCGAAGGCCTTGCCGATGTCGCCCGACCAGTAGATGTAGGTCTCGAAGGTGATGCTCTGCTTCGCGCCGCGGATGGCATCGAGCATCGGCGGGAAGATTTCGTCGCCGTTGCGCAGGGCCTCGAACCGATTGCCCTGAAGGATGGGCGGACCAAGAAGGCCACCCATGGTTCGGACGAGCTGCGCGTCGTGCAGCCCGTATTCGCGCGTGACCTGCTGCCCGATCTTTTTCTCGCCCGGAATGAAGTTCAGCACCAGCAAGGTGGCCGCCACTGTGAGCAGCGCGGTCCAGAGGACGATGGTGATCGGATGTCTCGTTTTTTTCATTGCGCAAGGCGTCGCGAAAGGTCGACAGGGCCGGACTGGCGCCGGCTCACAAGGTCAGAGGTTTTAACAGCGCGCAACATCGCCGGGCGTCCGACTGCGGCCCGTATCATTGCCCGCTTTGCGCCTTCGCTCGCTGGCCAACCCGGCCGCCCTACCACCGCACCCTGCCCTCAATGTCATCCGGTCTCAATCTCGCGCAACAGGAAGCGGTCAACTATCTGCAAGGACCCTGCCTCGTGCTGGCGGGCGCAGGCTCGGGCAAGACGCGGGTCATCACGCACAAGATCGGCCGGCTGATCGAAACCGGCATGGCGCCCAACCGCATTGCGGCCATCACCTTCACCAACAAGGCTGCCGCCGAAATGCGCGAGCGCGCCAAGACCCTGATCGGACGCGACGCGAAGAAGGTGGTGATCTGCACCTTTCATGCGTTGGGCGTACGCATGATGAGGGAAGACGGCGCGGTGCTGGGCCTGAAGCCTGCCTTCAGCATCCTCGACAGCGACGACGTCACCAAGATCCTGAAGGATGCCGGCGGCACCACCGATGCCGCGACCGCGCGCATCTGGCAATGGACCATCAGCAAGTGGAAGAACATGGGTCTGAATGCAGCCCAGGCCGAGGCCATTGCGGCGGACGACAACGAGCGCATCACGGCCAAGGTCATGGGCCGCTACGAGGAGCGTTTGTCGGCGTACCAGAGCGTCGACTTCGACGACCTGATCGGCATGCCGCTCAAGCTGCTGCAGCAACACGACGGCGTGCGCGCCAAGTGGCAAGCTGCGCTCGGCCATGTGCTGGTCGACGAATACCAGGACACCAACGCGACGCAGTACGAAGTGCTGAAGGCACTCGTCGGCGAAGGTGGCCGCTTTACCGCGGTGGGTGACGACGACCAGTCGATCTACGGCTGGCGCGGTGCGACGCTCGACAACCTGAAGAAGCTCCCGATCGACTACCCGGCCTTGAGGGTCGTGAAGCTCGAACAGAACTATCGCAGCACCTCCGGCATCCTGCGTGCGGCCAACAACGTCATCGCACCGAATCCGAAACTGTTTCCAAAGACGCTCTTCAGCGAGCTGGGCGAAGGCGAACCGGTGCGCGTGGTCGATGCCGACAGCGAAGCGCACGAGGCCGAGCGCGCGGTGGCGCGCATCCAGAGCCTGCGCGCCGGCGAAACCATCACGCAAAGCTCGACCGGTACGCAGCACCTGGAATGGCGCAACTTCGCGGTGCTGTACCGCGCCAACCACCAGGCGCGCGTGTTCGAGCAGGCGCTGCGCAAGGCCAACATTCCGTACAAGGTGTCGGGCGGCCAGAGCTTCTTCGATCGCGCCGAGATCAAGGACCTGTGCGGCTGGTTTCGGCTGTGGGTCAACAACGACGACGACCCCGCATTTCTGCGTGCGGTGACCACGCCCAAGCGCGGCATCGGCCATACGACGCTGGCGAGCTTGGGCAGCTTCGCGAGCCAGTACAAGTTGAGTTTGTTCGAGGCGTTGTTCAGCCCCTCGTTGCCCAGCGTGATGGCCAAGCGCGCGCACGAGCAATTGCACGAGTTCGGCCGCTATATCAACGACCTCGAATACAAGGCGCGCCGCACCATGGGCGCCGAAGACTCGCGCGCATTCATGACCGAGTGGCTGAAAGAGATCGACTACGAAAAGCACCTGTACGACGGTGAAGACAGCGAGCAGGTCGCGGCCGCGCGCTGGACCAACGTGCTGGAGTTCTGCGACTGGATGTCGGCCCGCGCCGGCGGCGAGATCGACGACGCCTCGGGCGCCACGGTCGAGAGCGAGCGCAAGAGCCTGCTCGAAGTGGCACAGACGATCTCGCTGCTCTCGACCATCAGCGAGCGCGAGAAAGACCAGAACGTCGTCACGCTGTCGACGCTGCACGCGTCCAAGGGTCTCGAATGGCCGCACGTGATGCTGGTTGGCGTGACCGAAGGGCTGCTGCCCTTCAAGCTCGACGACGACAACGGCAAGCAGGAAAAGATCAGCGACAGCACGCTGGAGCGGCTGCAGGAAGAACGCCGGCTGATGTACGTGGGCATCACGCGCGCGCAGCGTAGCCTGGCCGTGAGCTGGACCAAGAAGCGCAAGAAAGGCCGCGAGATGATCGCCGGCATCCCGAGCCGCTTCATCGCCGAGATGGCACTCGACAAGACCACCGCCAAAGAAGATCCACGCGAGAAGCTGAAGGCCCTGCGTGCCGAATTCGCGCGCAAGGCACAGGACAGCGCAGCTGCTGCAGCGGCGGCCGCAGCCGCGCCATGAAAGGCTTGGGAGCCACCTTATGGATGGCGGTCTGCATCGCTGTCGGCGGTGCGGCCTGCGTCGTTCCTGCGACCGCTATCGCACAGAGTGCACCGAACGCATCGAACACAACTTCAGATTCGGCCGGACCGGGCACGTGTCCTGCGAGCGCGCAGGAGATGTCCACAGAAATGCTCTACGGAACCTGGAAAGCGCGCTTCGACGTTGGCCCCACGGTCGGCACAGCGGCCATCGTCCGGCTCGGCAAGCATCCGGACTACGACGGCGTGCGTGGCACGATCACGCGCGAGGGGGCGGCCAGCGGTGACACTGCTGCGCGGGCGGTGGCGCAGTTGGCGGGAGACGTCGATGCCGACGGTCAGCTCGCGATCGACGAGTCGCAAGACGGGCACAGCATCAGCGGTGTATGGGTCGGCACGCTGCAGCCCGGTTCTTGCGGCAAGGAGTTCAAGGGAACATGGCGCAATGCCGCCGACGAGAGCACGCATCCGTTCGTACTCGACAAGACTGGCCCATAGCGATGATCGCAAGGACTGCAATGATTTCACGCACTCACACCCTCGCCGCGTTGCTGGCAGTCTTTGGATGTGCAAGCGCACAGGCACAACCCGCCGAGAAGCCGCCGAGCCCGCTCGCCAGCGCGCAACTCACCTGGCAGCAGTGCAGCGCGCTGGGCGCCAGCAACGACGCACGTCTCGCCTGCTACGACCGCTGGGCGCAGCAGCAAACCCTGCCGGCAACGTCGGTGCCGACCGCGCCGCCGGTACTGGCCAGCTCGCAGCCGGCCGCGCCTGTCGATGCGTCGATCCCGGCGACACGCGTGGTGTCGGTCAGCACCGAAGAAGGTTGCCGCGACCGCCAGTACTCGGCACTGTCGCGCTTCTGGGAATTGGAGAACGGCAGCGACTGCGGCACCTTCGGGTTCCGCGGCTATCGGCCCATCAACGTCTCGTTTTCGGCGGCCAACGGCAAGCCGCAGATCCCGACGTCGCCGGCCGAAGACCACACCGGCACGGCGACCGCGTACCAGGCCAACGAGATGCGTATCGGCGTATCGATCAGAACCAAGCTGGCACAGGGTCTGTTGACGAAAGACGACCCGCAGAAAAAGGACTCGCTCTGGTTCGGCTACACGCAGCAATCGACCTGGCAGGTCTTCAACAGCGAGTTGTCGCGTCCGTTTCGCACGACCGACCACGAGCCGGAGTTGATGTATGTCTACCCGACCGACTTCGCGTTGCCGGGCGGCTGGCGCTGGCGCTATGCGGGGCTCGGCCTGGTGCACCAATCGAACGGCCAGAGCCTGCCGCTGTCGCGCAGCTGGAACCGCACCTACCTGATGGGCGGCATGGAGCTCGACGACCGCTTTACCGTGACGGGCCGCATCTGGAAACGCATCAACGAGAGCGCCCAGAGCGACGACAACCCGGACATCGAGAACTTCATCGGTCGTGCCGAAATCACCGGGCGCTGGAACCTGAATCGCGACAACACGCTCGGCGTCACCGTGCGCAACAACTTGCGTGAGAGCGGTCGGGGTTCGGTACGGTTCGAATGGCTCAAGGCCATCGGCGATCCGACCCGGAGCAACCTGCGCTTTCACACGCAGTTGTTCCATGGGTACGGCGATACGCTGGTCGACTACAACCGCAAGCGCACGGTGCTGAGTATCGGCCTGAGCCTGGTCGACTTTTAGCCAAGCCGAAAGGTCGAAGGGCGCGCGCACTTGGCGGGTATGCGCGGTGACAGACGGTGTCGCAGCCTCCATCTGCCGGCCTCATACTGCCGCTTAGCCTCCGAAAACGGCATTCGACACGGCTTGCAATTGCGGGCTCCCCCCTCGGAGGCGCCCGCAACCGAAAGCCTTCTTGGCCACATCGCCGAATCAACTGATCGAACGGCTGCCGCGTGCAGCGCGATCCAGGCTCCTTGCGCTTTGTGAACCGCATCCGCTGGTACTGGGCGACGTGCTCAGCGGAGCTGGTTCCACCACGCGGCATGTCTACTTTCCTACCGAAGGTTTCATCTCTCTGGTTTCCGTCATCGAAGGCAATGCCGGCATCGAGGTCGGAATGGTCGGGCAGGAAGGCATGCTCGGCGCGCATCTGGCGCTCGGCGTGGCATCGCAGCCGCTGCACGCGCTCGTGCAGGGCGCTGGCTCGGCGTTTCGCATCGGTGCTCGCAGCTTTCGCGCCGAGCTGGCCCGGAGCCCTGCGCTGCGAAGCGCCGTGGCCCACTATCTTCATGTACTGATGGCGCAGCTCGCCATATCGACCGCTTGCGTGCGTTTTCATTCCGTGCAGCCCAGATTGGCCCGATGGCTTTTGATGAGTCAGGACCGAGCAGCTTCGGACAGCTTTCGCGTGACGCATGAATTCCTGGCCTACATGCTCGGCGTTCGACGCGTTGGCATCACCGCTGCCGCCAACGCCCTGCGGCAGGGCGGCTTGATCAGCTACCACCGCGGCGACGTGATGGTGCTCGATCGAAAGGGGCTGGAGGCCGCTGCGTGCAGCTGCTATCTGGCGGACTGCCGGTCTTATACGGCCGTCATGGGCTGAGCCATAAAAAAACGGACTGCGCTTGCGCGCAATCCGTTGATTTGAATCTGGTGGCCTGGGGCGGAATCGAACCACCGACACGCGGATTTTCAATCCGCTGCTCTACCAACTGAGCTACCGGGCCATACATGCAAGCTCTTGCGAGCTCGAATGCAGCCTTAAATTATACCGCGCTGCGACGCCCCCTCGAAAGGTCGACGCCAAGTTGTTTGAGTTTGCGATAGAGGTGAGTGCGTTCGAGTCCGGTCTTCTCGGCAACGCGCGTCATGGAACCATTTTCCATGGCGAGATGAAATTCGAAATACGCTTTCTCGAAGCCATCACGTGCATCGCGCAGCGGACGGTCGAGGTCGAAGCTTTGCGTCGATTGCGGACCTGGGTCGGTCGCGGGAATGTGCAGTGGTGGCGGCACCATCGCGCTGTCGCTCACCGTGGTGAGGGCTGCGGCGAAGCTGCTCGATGCGGCGGCCGGCACCACGCTCGCCGCGGCCCGGCGGGCGCTCTCGCGGGCCAGGCCCTGCTCCACAGCCTTCAGCAGCTTCTGCATCGTGATCGGCTTTTCGAGAAAAGCAAAAGCGCCGATGCGTGTGGCGTCGACCGCCGTGTCGATGGTCGCGTGCCCGCTCATCATCACGACCGGCATGCTGAGCAAGCCGGCGGTCGACCACTCCTTCAGGAGCGTGACCCCGTCGGTGTCGGGCATCCAGATGTCGAGCAGCACGAGATCGGGCCGAGCGCGCTGCCGTGCGGCACGCGCCTCGGCGGCGTTCTCTGCGAGTTCCACATTGTGGCCTTCGTCATTGAGAATTTCGAAGAGCAGGTCTCGTATGCCCAGCTCGTCGTCGACCACGAGGATATTTGCCATGAATGCTTGTTTACTGCGCCGGTATGAGGCCCGCTCGCCAAGGAAAGACTTGTGTCTTCGGTGTGAGCGACCGCTATTGCGGATCGCCTGCCAACGCGAATGATAACGAGACTTGCGCTCCTGCTACAGCCCCGTCGAAAACGCGGTTGCTCAGCTCGATGCGTGCACCGTGTTCGTCGGCGATTTTCTTGACGACCGCGAGACCCAAACCCGTGCCCTTGGTCTTGGTCGTCACGTAAGGCTCGAAGGCCCGCTTGAGGATGTTTTCGGCAAAGCCGGGACCACTGTCCTGCACGGTCAAGCGCACGCGTTGGCCAGAGTCGGAAAGACGCGTGCGAATGCTGATTTCACCGTCTCGCCCAAGGCTGTGCGAAGCCGCTTCCGCAGCGTCTTGGGCATTCTGTAAAAGATTGTGAATTACCTGCCGGATCTGCTGCGCGTCGCCGCGGATCGGCGGGCAACGCGGGTCGAGTTCCGACAGCACGGCGATCGGTGCGTTCTCCGTGCCGTAGAGCTGCAGCACGTCACCGACGAGTGCGTTGAGGTCGACTGCCTTCAGGTCGGCCGCGGGCAAGCGGGCATAGTCGCGGAACTCGTTGACCAGTCGCTTCATCGCATCGACCTGGTCGACGATGGTCTTGACCGACTTGGTGAGGATGGCTTGTTCGGGCGCGTCGACCTTGCCTGACAACTTCATTTCCAGTCGCTCCGCCGACAGCTGGATCGGCGTCAGCGGATTCTTGATTTCGTGCGCGATGCGGCGCGCCACGTCGGCCCAGGCGGAGGAGCGCTGCGCCTGCACGAGGTCGGTGATGTCGTCGATGGTCACGACGTAGGACTTTTCCTCCGTCGTCTCGCCGCTGCCCTCGATCGTCACCTGCACGTTGAAGGTGCGCTCGGCGCCGGCGCGGTAGAACGTCACCTGTTCCCGGAACACCGGCTTGCCCG
>JAQGMP010000298.1 GCA_028292285.1 Variovorax sp.
CGCCGCAGGTACGGGCACGGGAGCGATCGGCGCGGGTGCTGTCGCCACGGCAGTGATCGGCTTGCGCATCGAAGGTGCGGCCGGCGCGACCGCTGCAGTCGGTGCCGGCCGGCTCGCGTACACGCTCAGGTCGAAATCGAATTCAGGCAAGAGCACTTCGGGCACTTCGCTCGATGCCCGCATCGCAGACTGCATGGCCTCGGCCAGGCGCGCGGGCGACACCGGCTTGGACACATAGCCGTCCATGCCGGCGGCAAGGCAGCGCTCGCGGTCGCCGGCCATCGCATTCGCGGTGAGGGCGATGATGGGCGTGCGCTGCCGGCCCGGCATCGCGGCTTCGCGCGCGCGGATCTGCGCGGTGGCGTCGAAACCGCTCATCACCGGCATCTGCACGTCCATCAGCACCAGATCGAAGCGCTGTTTTTGCCAGGCGCTCACAGCCTCTTCGCCGTTGCGCACGACCGTGAAGGTGCAACCCATGCCGCCGAGCAGCTTGCGCATCAGCAGTTCGTTGACGGCGTGGTCTTCGGCCAGCAGCACGTTCAGGCCGTGCACCGTCAGGATGTCGAGCGGGGCAGGCTCCGACAGCACGCTGAAATCGTCGTTGGCCTCGTCGAACACGGCAGTGAAGCTGAAAGTGCTGCCCTGCTGTCCCTGGCTTGCAACCCGGCTCGTAACGCGAATTTCGCCGTCCATCATGCTCACCAGCCGCGCGCAGATCGCCAGGCCCAGCCCGGTGCCGCCGTGGCGCCGGGTGGTCGATGCATCGGCCTGCGTGAAGGCCTCGAAAATCTGCCGCTGCTTGTCTTCCGGAATGCCGATGCCGGTGTCGCGCACCGAAAACAAAAGCCGCTGCCGGCGTGGCGGCAAGTCGCCTTGTTCGTCGTCGACAGCCAGCCTGACCTCGATGCTCCCGCGCTCGGTGAACTTGATGGCATTCGACATCAGGTTCGACATCACCTGGCGCAACCGGCCGGGATCGCCCACGATCACCGGCGGCACGTCGGGCGCGATCTCAATGTCGACGCGCACGCCTTTCTTTTCGGCTGCGGGACCATGCAGCGCGACCACGTCGTTGATCCAGCGCTCGACATCGAAGCGGATCTGCTCGAAGACGAGCTTGCCGGCATCGATCTTCGACAGGTCGAGCACGTCGTTCAGTAGCCCCAGCAAGGCACTGGCCGAGCTGTCGACCAGTTGCAGGTAGCGCCGCTGCTCGGCATCGAGCTTCGACTGGTGCAGCAGCCGCGTGAGGCCCAGGATCGCATTGAGCGGCGTGCGCACTTCGTGACTCATGTTGGCCAGGAATTCACCTTTGACCCGGCTGCTTTCTTCGGCCTCCGCACGCGCCTTGTCGACCTCGGCCATCATCTCGCGGCGCTGCGTGATGTCGCGGTTGTAGCCGGTCAACTTCGAGGGCTCGCCGTCGGCTCCACGCTCGGTGATCATGCCCACGCTCTCGATCCAGATCCAGCCTTCGGCGGCGGCCACGCGATGTTCCACCACGTAGCGATCACTGTCGCCGCTGAGTGCGTCTTGCAGCGCGGTGCGCACGGCCTGCACATCGTCTGGGTGCACCCGGGAGAGCAGTTCTCGCATGTCCCAAAGGCTGTCCGGCGCGGCCTCTCCGATCATCTCGTCCCAGCGCGTGCTGAGAAAGATGCGGCCGCTCGACACGTCCCATTCCCATTGCGCGACGCGCGCCACATCGGCGACGGCCACATGGCGCCGGGCCGCCACCAGTGTCTTGCGCGATGCCTCGATTTCTTCGGCCTGACGCAGCGTGAGCACCTTCAACGCGTCGCGTTCGGCCGACAGTTGTTCGAGCCGGACCAGCGCGTCTTGCAAGGCATCGTCATGCGAAGCATTTGTCATGGCAGGAAGCGGGTTCGCAGCTTTCGAGGCGTGATAATGAAGACGGCCGAATGATCGGGCAACAATCATTCGCTGGATGAATCCAACTGCGCCCCGTGGCGCGTATTCGAGATGAGTATGCACGCGAACGTTGCACCCAAAAAGGAAGACGAAGACACCGAGGTGGAGAGCGCCACGGTGCTGCTGGTCGACGACCAGCCGGTGATCGGCCTGATCGTGCGCAAGATGCTTTCGAGCGACGCGAACATCGCCTTTCACGAGTGCAACGACGCCACCTCGGCCATCGACACGGCGCGTCATTGCCACCCCACCGTCATCCTGCAAGACCTCGACATGCCGGGCGCCAACGGGCTCGACCTGGTCATGGCGTACCGGTCGATTCCCGAACTGCGCAACATCCCGATCATCGTGCTCTCGTCGAACGACGAGCCGGCCATGAAGAAGGCGGCCTTTGCCATCGGTGCCAACGACTATCTGGTGAAGCTGCCTGAGCCGATCGAACTGATGGCGCGCGTGCGCTATCACTCGCGCTCCTATGTCGCACTGCTTCAGCGCGACAGCGCCTACCGCGCCCTGCACGAGAGCCAGATGATGCTGCGGCAAAGCAATCTGGAGTTGCAGCGCCTGACAAATTCCGACGGCCTCACAGGCCTCGCAAACCGCCGCTACTTCAACACGTACATGGGCGAAGCCTGGTCGACCTCCGAGAAGGACGGCTCCGTGTTGTCGATGCTGATGATCGATGTCGACTACTTCAAGCTCTACAACGACACCCTCGGCCACCTCGCGGGAGACGACGCCTTGCAGCGCGTGGCGCAGGCGGTGCAAGACGCGCTGGTCGAACCCATGAGCCTGGCCGCGCGCTTCGGCGGCGAAGAGTTCACGGTGATCCTGCCGCTGATCGATGCCGAAGCGGCGTGCGGCGTGGGCGAACGCGTGCGACGCGGCGTCGAGGCGCTGGGCATTCCGCACCCTTCGGTCGCGGGCGCGAACGTCACGGTGAGCATCGGCGTCGCCTCGATGACCGCGACCGCGTCCACGCGCTCGACCGACCTCATCGCCGTGGCCGATGCACGGCTGTACTGCGCCAAGTACGACGGGCGCAACCGGGTGGTCGGCGCCGATTAGAGGTCGTTGCATGAGAGGTCGCTGCATGGGGCGGACCGGCAATCGCACATATGCAACAGCGCGACGCTGCGCTGCCCATGTCGATTGTCATTAAGGAGGCCGTCCGCGAAAATGATGTCAACAATTTGCCATGATCTCCAACGAATTCCTCATCGATTACTACGAACGTTCTAACTGTTCGGTTCAATGGCTCGAATTCAACCGGGCGTTCGCGGCCGAACTGAGCGACGGACTTCCCGCCGAAGAGATTCGCAAGCTTTTCTATCGCATCGGCAGCCGGATCGCAGACGCGCTGCCGCTGTCACGTTGCGACACGGTCGACGAATTGCAGCAGGCGGTCAATGCGCGATGGAACGCCATCGGATGGGGCTTCGGCACCCTGCAAGAAGAAGGCGAACACCTGCGCATCACGCACGCCTGCAGCCCCTTGGCCATGGCTTTCGGACCCGACTCCGGCCCCGAGTGGGCAGCTGGATTTTTCGAAGGGGCTTACGGCGCCTGGTTCGCCGGCCAGGGCATGCCGGCCGGCTTGCGCGTTCATGCCGAAGCGCCCGCACCGTCGGCCGCGCCCGCCAGCGCGTCGCCGCAAATTCACTTGCGCCTCGGCCGCTTTCCTTCATGACGACCGAAAGCGATCAGCCCGAAGACATTGCCGGCCTGTTCCGCAAGTTCGGCGGCGACCCGATGGCCTACAAGGAGTTCGCGCCGCGCGATGAGCCCGGCGCGAGTTCCGGTGCGTGGCCGCTCGTGTCGCCGATTCGACCGCCTGCCGAAGCCGCGCAGGCCACTCCGCCCGCGCCAGCCTACGAGCCGCCACCCGTGCAACGGGTACCGATGGCGCAACCCGCACCGGCCAAGCCCCGAACCGTGACGGCGGCGCGCCCGCCCGAGGCAGTGAGCGCCTTGTTCGCTGCGCCCTCGCCGACGCTGCACGCCGTCGGCGCGCCCACCGGCACACCCACCGAACCGCGCGAGCTCGACGCCCTCTTCGCCCGCCTGCTCGGCACGCCCCCACCCGCCGTGCCGACCGGGCATGGCTTGCTGTCGCGATGGCGCAGCCCCAGCTGACGACACCCGTCGTCGCCGTCATCGCCGCCAAAGGGGGCGTTGGAAAGACGACGGTGGCGGCCAACCTTTGCACCTTGCTCGCAGAGAACGGCCGCAAGGTTCTGGCCATCGATCTCGACCCGCAGAACGCATTGCGCTTTCACCTCGTCGTCGATCGTCAAACCGCTGAAATCGGGCTGGCGCAGGCGCTGATGGAGCATCGTCCGTGGAGCCATGTGATGCAGCCGGGGCGCAGCGGCGTCGTAGTGCTTCCTTTCGGCCTCGTCGACGACGAAGACCAGATCGGACTCGAACGCTTTCTGGCCGAGCAACCGCACTGGCTCGGCCAGACCATCGCAGACTTCCAGCTGCCTCCCGACACGATCGTGGTGCTCGACACGCCGCCCGGCCCTTCCGTGTATCTGCAGCAGGCGCTGCGCGTGTCGAATCTCAACATCGTCACGCTGTTGCCCGACGCCGGCTCGTTCGCGACGCTGTCGATCACCGAACGGATGATCGACAAGTACTGCCGCACCCGCAGCGACTTCATCGACACGACGTATCTCGTCAATCAGGTCGACACCGGCAAGCGACTCAGCCGCGACGTGCTGCAGACCTTGCGCGCCGACCTCGAATCGCAATTGCTGGGCGTCGTGCACAGCGACCAGGCGGTGAGCGAGGCACTGGCCTCGGCCGCGCCGATTCGAAGCTACGCGCCGTTCTCTCAGGCCGCCCAGGACTTTTCGATGTGCGCCGCGCAGTTGCTGCGCCGCCTCGCCCCTTACGAAACGCCACGCTCCGGAACTCCACGTCCTCAATGACACAAGAAACCGCCCTGCCGCCCGAGCCGCCACCGGCCGAGTCGCCGCTGCTCAACCATCCGGTAATGCGCGTCGTCGCGTGGGTCGCGACCTTCGCGGTGCTCCCCGCCGTCATCATCACGCCGATGACGCTGCACCAGCAGCTCACGCTGTCGGTCGCCATCCTCATCGCCGGGCTGGTCGTCAACCGCTTTGCCGGGCGCTTCGCCAGCCTGGTGCTGATCTTTCTTTCGGTGGTCGCATCGTCGCGCTACATGTACTGGCGTGTGACCGAGACGATGTACATGGACAGCGTGCTGGACATCGTGCTCGGTTCCGGTCTGCTCGTGGCGGAAATCTACGCTTTCATCGTGCTGCTGCTCGGCTACATCCAGACCGCCTGGCCGCTGGGCCGCAAGCCCGTGCCGCTGCCGGCCGACCCGGAACTCTGGCCGACCATCGACCTCTTCATTCCGACCTACAACGAGCCGTTGTCGGTGGTGCGCCCGACGGTGCTGGCGGCGCAGGCCATCGACTGGCCGCGCGACAAGATCAAGATCTTCGTGCTCGACGACGGGCGGCGCGAGGAGTTTCGCGTGTTCTGCGAAGCGGTGGGCGTCGAGCACGTCACGCGCACCGACAACAAGCACGCCAAGGCCGGCAACATCAACGCCGCCTTGAAGAACACCAACGGCGAATTCATCGCCATCTTCGACTGCGACCACATCCCCACGCGCTCGTTCATGCAGATCGCATTGGGCTGGTTCGGCCGCGAACCCAAGCTCGGCATGGTGCAGTTGCCGCACTACTTCTTTTCGCCCGATCCGTTCGAGAAAAACCTCGACACCTTCGGCACGGTGCCGAACGAAGGCGAGCTGTTCTACGGCCTCATCCAGGACGGCAACGATCTCTGGAACGCGACCTTCTTCTGCGGCTCGTGTGCGGTTCTGCGCCGGACCATCTGCGAGGAGGTCGGCGGCATCGCGGTCGAGACGGTGACCGAAGACGCGCACACCGCGCTCAAGATCCACCGGCTCGGCTACAGCACCGCGTACCTGGCGCTGCCGCAGGCGGCGGGCCTGGCGACCGAAAGCCTGTCGGGCCACGTCGGCCAGCGCATTCGCTGGGCGCGCGGCATGACGCAGATCTTCCGGGTCGACAACCCGCTCTTCGGCAAGGGCCTGAGCTGGGCGCAGCGCCTTTGCTACGTCAACGCGATGCTGCACTTTTTGTACGGCTTGCCGCGCATCATCTACCTGACGGCGCCACTGGCGTATCTGTTCTTCGGCGCCAGCGTGATCCACGCCTCGGCCTCGATGATCTTCGCGTACGCGCTGCCGCACGTGTTCCATGCCAACTTCACCAACAGCCGGGTGCAGGGGCGCTTCAGATACCTGTTCTGGAACGAGGTGTACGAAGCCGTGCTGGCCTGGTACATCTTCAGGCCGACGCTGGTCGCGCTCATCAACCCGAAGCTCGGCAGCTTCAACGTCACGGCCAAAGGCGGCCTGATCCAGAAGGAATACTTCGACACCGAGATCGCGCGCGCCAGCATGCTGCTGATGGCGATCAACTTCGTCGGCGTCGGTGCCGGCCTGTGGCGGCTCACCTTCGTGGATGCCGACAACATCGCGACCGTGTGGCTCAACCTGGCGTGGACCTTCTACAACCTGATGATCCTCGGCGCCTGCGTGGCAGCCGCCAACGAGTCGCGCCAGGTGCGCAGCGCGCATCGCGTCGAGCTCGA
>JAQGMP010000309.1 GCA_028292285.1 Variovorax sp.
CCGGCAAGGGGCTGCACTGCATGTTCCACATGATGAACGAGGCGCGCATCGGCGTCGGCACGGCCGCGACGATGCTCGGCATGGCCGGCTATTACGCCTCGCTCGACTACGCCAAGGCGAGGCCGCAAGGTCGCCTGGTGAAGAAGTCTGCGGACGGTGCTGCGGGTGGCGCCGGCGCTGTCGTCAAGGATTCGGCCAGCCCGCAGGTGCGCATCATCGAGCACGCCGACGTGCGCCGCATGCTGCTCGCGCAAAAGGCGTATTGCGAAGGCGCACTGGCGCTGGAGTTGTATTGCGCCAAGCTGGTCGACGAGCAAAAGACCGGTGAAGCACAGTCCGCCGACGACGCGCGCCTGCTGCTCGAAGTGCTGACACCCATCGCCAAGAGCTGGCCGAGCGAGTGGTGCCTGGAAGCGAATTCGCTGGCGATTCAGATCCACGGCGGCTACGGCTACACGCGCGATTTTCCGGTCGAGCAGTACTGGCGCGACAACCGCCTGAACATGATCCACGAGGGCACGCACGGCATCCAGGCGGCGGACCTGCTGGGCCGCAAGGTGCTGATGGAGGGCGGCCGGGGCCTGAAGCTGCTGGCCGGGCGCATGACCGACACCGCGCGCCGTGCCTCCGACGTGCCCGCGTTGGCCGCACACGCCAAGGCACTGCTGGCCGCGCTGCAACGCATCGGCTCCGCCACCGAAGCCGCCTGGTCGACCGGCAACCCGAACGATGCACTCGCCAATGCCGTGCCGTATATGCAGGCGTTCGGCCACACGGTGCTAGCGTGGATCTGGCTGGATGTGGCGCGCCGTGCGCTCGAAGTGGACTCGAGCCCGCCGAACCATTCGCAGCAATCGAGCGCCGCGACGGCCGGACGCGTCGGCGCGGCCGCCTATTTCTTTCACTACGAATTGCCCAAGATCAGCGCCTGGCTCAACGTGGTCGAGAGCCGCGACCCGACCTGCACGGCGTTGCCGGAAGACGCGTTCTGATGACCGAGAAGTCCCCATCACGGCCGCACCCGCAATTGGAACTTCGAGTGCCAGTGCAGTCGAAACCGCACGCCACGCTCGAAAAATGGATCTGGGCGCTGATCTACGGCGGCCTGTTTCTGATGATTCTCGGCATCGCCACCGGCCGCACGAATCCGGTGCTCGGCTGGTCGATGGCGGTGCCTGGCGGCACGGTCGCATTGGTCGGCTTTGTGCTGATCTATGTTCGCTCTCGTCTCAACTGAGACGTTGTCAATGATCAAACACATCGTGATGTGGAAGCTGTTCGACCCGGCCAGGGCCGATGAGTTCAAGGCACTGCTCGACAGCTGCAAAGGGCTCGTGCCCGGCATGAGCGAGTTCGAGGTCGCGACGCGCACTGAAGGCTTCGAGGCCAGCCACGACGTGGTGTTGTACTCGGTGTTCGAAGACGCTGCGGCACTCGAGGCGTACCTGATCCATCCGCAGCACAAGCAGGTGAGCGCCACGCTCGGAACACTGCGCGAGTCGCGCAGCGTGCTCGACTACCAGACTCGCTGAGACTCACCGAGATTCGCCAAGACTCATTGAGACTCAACGCGACCCATTGAAACCATCGGAGATTTCGTCCATGACCGCACGCACCACACAACAGCTTTTCGACCTCACCGGCAAGACCGCCCTCATCACCGGCGGCTCGCGCGGCCTCGGGCTGCAGATGGCGCATGCCCTCGGCGAGGCCGGCGCGCGCATCATGCTGAGCTCGCGCAAGGCAGAAGACCTGGAGCAGGCCGCGGCCGAGCTGCAGGCCGCGGGCATCGACGCGCGCTGGATCGCGGCCGATTGCTCGAAGGAAGAAGACACGCGCCGCCTCGCCGACGAAACGCTGGAGCGCATGGGCGCCGTCGACATCCTCGTCAACAACGCCGGCGCGAGCTGGGGCGCCGCCGCCGAAGACCATCCGGTGGCGGCGTGGGACAAGGTCATGAACCTCAACGTGCGCGGCTACTTCATCCTGGCGCAGCAGGTCGCCAAGAGCTACATGATCCCGAAGAAGGCCGGCCGCATTATCAACATCGCGTCGATTGCCGGACTCAACGGCAACGGCCCGGACATGAAGACGCTGGCCTACAACACGTCGAAGACGGCGGTCATCGGATTCACGCAGACGCTGGCCGCCGAATGGGGCCGCTACAACATCAACGTCAACGCGATCTGCCCCGGTTTCTTCATGACCAAGCTCGCGTCAGGGCTTATCAAGCAGCTCGGCGAAGAGAAGATGGCGGCCGCCGCACCGCTGAACCGGCTCGGCGACGAAGAAGACCTGAAGGGCATCACGCTGCTGTACGCGAGCGATGCAGGCAAGCACATCACCGGCCAGTGGCTGGCGGTCGATGGCGGCGTGAGCGTGGTACTCGGCGCGTCTTGATCAAGTTTTCGATTCGCGTATTTTGAGCAACTCGATTCAGGTTCTGACATGAGCATTTCTTTCGGCGTCGCCATTCCTTTCGTCGAGCACCTCGGCTTTACGCTCGAGCGCTTCGAAGGCGGCGAATCGGAACTGCACTACACCGCGCGGCCGGAACATCTCAACAGCTTCTTCGTCACGCACGGCGGGGCCTGCATGACGTTGATGGACGTCACGATGGCGGCCGCCGCACGCAGCGTGCAGCCCGACATGGGCGTCGTCACTATCGAGATGAAGACCAGCTTCATGCAGCCGGCGCGCGGCGCATTGGTCGGCAAGGGCCGGCTCATGCACCGAACCGCGACGATGGCCTTTACCGAAGCCACTCTCTACGACGAACAGGGCCGCGCCTGCTCGCACGCCACCGGCACCTTCAAATACGTGAAGCGCCTGCCGGTCGATTCCAAAACCGTCAACAGCATGCAGCCGCTGTCGACGGACTGAACTTTCAAAACAAGGGACCACCATGCCGACCAACAAACAGATCCATCTCGACAACCGCCCCGAGGGCGAAGCCACCGCCAGCAACTTCAAGCTGGTCACGGCCGAAACACCGCCGCTCACCGACAACCAGGTGCTGGTGCGCCACCACTACATGAGCCTCGATCCGTACATGCGCGGCCGCATGAACGATTCGAAGAGCTATACCGCCAACCAGCCGACCGGCGCCGTGTTCCAGGGTGGAACCGCCGGAGAAGTGGTCGAGAGCAAGCATCCCAAATTCCAGGTCGGTGACAAGGTGGTCGGCTTCGGCGGATGGCAGCAATACAGCGTGGTCGACGGCTCGGTGCCCGGCTCGCTGAAGAAGGTCGACACCACGCACGTGCCGCTGTCGCACTACCTCGGAGCGGTCGGCATGCCGGGCGTGACCGCCTGGTACGGTCTCGTCAAAATCATCGCGCCGAAGGAAGGCGAGACGCTCGTCATCACCGCCGCGTCGGGCGCGGTCGGCAGCGCCTTCGGTGCGCTCGCCAAGGCGCGCGGCTGCCGCGTGGTCGGCATTGCCGGCGGCCCGGACAAGTGCAAGTACGTGGTCGAAGAACTGGGCTTCGACGCCTGCATCGACTACCGCGCGCACCCCGACGTCAAGAGCATGAGCACCGCGCTGAAAGAAGCCTGCCCCAAGGGCATCGACGGCTACTTCGAGAACGTTGGTGGCTACATTTTCGATGCGGTGATGCTGCGCCTCAACAGCTTCGCGCGCGTCGCGCTGTGCGGCATGATCGCGGGCTACGACGGTGCGCCGCTGCCGCTTGCGAACCCGGCGTTGTTCCTCATCAACCGCGTCAAGCTCGAAGGCTTCATCGTCAGCGAGCACATGGAAATCTGGCCCGAAGCGCTGGCGGAACTCGGCAAACTGGTGGGCACCGGCAAGCTCAAGCCGCGCGAGTCGATCGCCGAAGGCATCGAAGCGGCGCCCGAGGCATTTCTGGGTTTGCTGAAGGGCAGGAACTTCGGCAAGCAGCTGGTCAAGCTGATCTGATCCAACTGGCCCGAGCTGCTTCGACCCAGCCCACCACCCGCACAACGAAGAGGAGGCCGGCCATGGACACGACCCACGAAGTCTTCAACCAACCCGCGCCGCTGGTGGGCTACAACCTGTTCGAGACCAACCGGCCGTTGCGCGATGCGTTGAAGTTCAACGCGCCGGAATTGCAGACGGCGGGCTTGCATGATCTGGGCGAGACGATCGGCAGCGCCGAGATGCAGACGCATGCCCGGCTCGCCAGTGTCAATGGCCCGCAATTGCATACGCACGACCGTTTCGGCCGGCGCATCGACGAAGTCGAGTTTCATCCGAGCTATCACGCGTTGATGAAGGCGGCGGTGGGGGCGGGGTTGCATGGGACACCTTGGGGGAGCCCTCACCCTGGCCCTCTCCCGCATGCGGGAGAGGGGATCCATCGTGCAGGTCCATCACCGCACGTCAAGCGCGCGGCCGGCTTCATGCTCTTCACCGAGCTGGAGCCGTCCATCCTGTGCCCGATCTCGATGACCTACGCGGCGACGCCCGCCCTGCGCAGCAATGCCGCGCTGTACGCCGACTGGGGTGCCAAGCTCGGCAGCCTCTGGTACGACCCGGCGCTCAAGTCGTTCAAGGACAAGCCTGGCGTGACGATGGGCATGGGCATGACGGAGAAGCAGGGCGGCTCCGACGTTCGTGCCAACACGACACGGGCCGTGCGCGTCGGCAGCGACGCCTGGGGCGAGCGCTACGAGATCACCGGCCACAAGTGGTTCTTCTCGGCGCCGATGTGCGATGCGTTTCTGGTGCTGGCACAGGCGCCGGCCGGGCTCACTTGCTTCTTCTTGCCGCGCGTGTTGCCTGACGGTGAGCACAACGCGATCCAGATCCAGCGCCTGAAAGACAAGCTCGGCAACAAGGCCAACGCCAGCTCCGAAGTCGAGTTTCAGGGTGCCAGCGCCTGGCTGGTCGGCGAAGAAGGCCGCGGCATTCCGCAGATTCTCGAAATGGGCACGATGACGCGGCTCGACTGCGCACTCGGCACCAGCGGCCTCATACGGCAAGCGCTCTCGCTCGCACTGAACCACACGTCGCAGCGCCAGGCTTTCGGCAAGCCGCTGATCGACCAGCCGTTGATGAAGAACGTGCTGGCCGACCTCGCGCTCGAAAGCGAAGCGGCGACCGCACTGGCGATTCGGCTCGCACGCGCCTTCGATCACCCGCAGGACGAACACGAGCGACTGATGGCGCGCATCCTCACGCCCGTCGCCAAATTCTGGATCTGCAAACGCGGCAGCCATTTCGCGCAGGAGGCGATGGAGTGCCTGGGCGGCAACGGCTATGTGGAGGAGGGCGGCGAAGGCGTGATGGCCCGCGTGTACCGCGAGATGCCGCTCAACTCCATCTGGGAAGGCGCCGGAAACATCATGGCGCTCGACCTGCTGCGGGGCCTGCGCAAAGGCGATGCCGCGGCGGCACTCGCGCAAGAGCTCACACCGGCGCGCGGCCAGCATGCGGCGCTCGACCGTTTGATCGAGGCGCTGCCATCGCGAATCGACCTGCTGGCGTCGGAGACCGAAGCGCGCCGACTGGCGCAAGACGTCGCGCTCGCAGTGCAGGGCGCCTTGCTGGCGCAGACAGCGCCGCCCGCCGTGGTCGGTGCCTTCTGTGCATCGCGCCTGGGCGGCGACTGGGGCCAGGCTTTCGGCACGCTGAGCGCCGGCACCGATTTCGATTCGATCCTTCAGCGCGCCATGCCGCGCTGACATCGCGACGCACAAAAAAAAAGGAAACCATGTCCGATCTCATCCTGCATCACTACCCGATGTCACCGTTTTCCGAGAAGCTGCGCCTCATCCTCGGCCACAAGAAGCTGCCGTGGAAATCGGTCCTGATTCCGGCGATCATGCCCAAGCCCGA
>JAQGMP010000335.1 GCA_028292285.1 Variovorax sp.
CCAGGGCTACAACAACTTCACCATGCTGCAGCTGGCGCAGGCGGCCGCGATCGTGGCCGACGGCGGCGTGCGGCATCAGCCGCACCTGGCGCTGGCGGTGCGCGACACCGTCACCGGCCAGATCAAGTCGGTGATCCAGCCGCCCGCGGACAACCTGGGCTTCTCGGCGGCCAACGTGGCGGTGGTGCGCGAAGGCCTGGTCAGCGTGGTCACCAGCGGCACCGCGCGCGGCGTGTTCGCCGGCGCCGGCTATGGCGCGGCCGGCAAGACCGGCACCGCGCAGGCCGTGACGCAGGCGCAGAACACCAAGTACAACGCCAAGTCGCTCGAAGAGCACCAGCGCGACCATGCGCTCTTCATGGCGTTCGCGCCGGCCAACGACCCGAAGATCGCGGTCGCGGTGGTCGTCGAAAACGCCGGCTGGGGCGCCGGGGCCGCGGCGCCCATGGCGCGCCGGGTGTTCGACTACTGGCTGATGGACCAGTACCCGAGCGAAGCCGACATGGAAGCCATCAAGACCGGCAAGGCCGCCGCGCCCATAGGCAAGCCGCGCGTCGCCAGCGAAATGGCCTGGCCGAGCGTGGCCGCCAATCCGGCCACCGCACCCTGACGACTCTTGGGAAATTACGCCTAGAGGTTCTTCAGGAAGGTCAGGCTCGGTGAGAAGAAGTACTCGCCGCCCTTCATCTTCACGAAGCCCGAAAAGGACACGTTGTTGGCAAGGCCAGCCGATGTGTCGTCCCATGTTTTGGCGATCTTCTGGTCGGTCGGGTTGACCGGCCCCTGGCCGATGACCGGATCGATGCCGTGCGGGCCGCCGGGCTGCAGCGGAAACTGCGTCGCGTTGACCCAGAACTGCTGGGTGAACTTGAACTGGTCTCCGATCTTGTGGTTGTAAGCCATGAACAGCAGGCCCACGCCGCCCGTCGGCAGCGATGGCGCCACGTCGGTGTCGAACGCCGCCTTGGTGCCGGCGTCGGGCAGTTCCGACGGATGAACATCGCGTTTGACGTCTTCGTACGGAATGCCGCGCCGCGCCATCAGGTGCATGCGCTCGACGGCCGGCGCCTCAGCCTTGCCGCTGCCGCGCGGATTGCTTTTGCGGATGTGGCCGTGAAAAGGGCACCGCGCGCCCGCATCGCCGTCGTAGTTGAAGTTGTTGGGCGGGTCTTCACCGCGCGCCTCGTCCGAGAGCGTGACGGGCGTGCCGTCTTCGAAGCGCCCGACGATCATGGCGCCGGCGAGTTCGCGGTCTTCGCCGGTCAACTCCAGCACGTCTGCGACTTCTTGCTCGCGGGTCTTGAAGCCGCGCACGTCTTGCTCGAGCTTCCGGAACACGAAGAAGCTGCCGAAGGAGAACGAGTCGGTGACGCCGGGATCGTCGACCAGCGCCAGCTTGAGCGGAAACGCCGGATCCCAGCGCGATGAGCCCGTCGCGGAGGTCTCGGCCTCGATGTCTTCCTGCAGCATCAACGGCTGGCTGCGCCCATCGACATAGCCGAAGTTTTCGATGCCGTCGCCGCGCGCGTTCTTCAGCGCGCGGCCGTGCTGGACGTGGACGATGGTGCCGCCCGCGGCTTCGATCAATTCCTTGATTTTGCCGGCCAACGCGGCCGTCTTGCCTTCGGTTTCGTCGGCTGCCAGCACCATGCCGTGAATGTCGCTCTGGAACGGCGTTTCCCACGTGGTGACGGCCGGGTCGGCGAGCGCCGAGATGCTGGCGGAAGACTTCATGCCACCGCGAAAATCAGTGTCGGTTGGCGCGCTGGCGACCAGGCCGAGCGCCTGGTAGCCGGTGAAGCTCAGCGCCAAGTGCACGAACGGGCCGCCGCCGTCGCACTTTTTGCTCGCCTTGAACTTCTCCGCATCGAGCAGTTGCCGATGGGCGCTGACGACATGAAAGTTCGCGAGGTCGCGCAGCATGCGTTTCGAATCCTTTGCCGCGCTGCCGAACCTGAAAAAGATATCGGCGGTGGATTCGCGCCCATGGCCCTTGAGGACGTTGCCCTGCAAGGCTTGCAGCAGCTTGAGCTCGTCGGGATCGGCCTTCTTCCAGGCGAGCGGTTTGGTCAGATGAATCGGCATGGCGAAATCTCCTGTGAGTGGGGATTTCAGTCTAGGAAGCCGTATCGCAGCGGGCATCCGCCGGATGGAGAAAAGACGGCGTAGGCGCGATCGGCAGATGGCCTAGGACTGTCTGAAAGGTGGTCGGCTATTTTGTGGGTGAGTGCTAACCATCCGGCCAGGGCTTGGTGGGCCGTTCGGCCGACCGGCTGCCAAATCTCGGACACGCCAAAAAAAAGCGCCGACCAGCGGCGCTTTGAAAAGTTATTCAGGCATCTCGAAATGGAGCCTTGAATATTTTGTTGTTTGAAGTCAGAAGCTTTGTCTCCTCAGACCCTCGACAGCCGGGCTTGCCCGCTTGCGAGTGGCGAGACTTTAGGCGGTTGCACCGAGGTAGTGCATTGGGAGTAACCCGCTCCAAAGTGTGCACGGCGTCACGTTAGCGACCCTGGATTGTTTCTGGACGTTAACGAATGGCACGACTCGTGCACGCAGACCAGCGTCCCAAATTCCCGATTGGCTCTTCCCGATGGCACTGGTTCCCCAAGCGTCTCTCAATGGCGCCGACACCGCGTGGCTCATGACATCGACGGCCCTGGTGCTGCTCATGACACTGCCCGGTATCGCGCTTTTCTATGCCGGCATGGTGCGGCGCAAAAGCGTCCTGAACACGATGGCCAGCGTATTGGTCGTGGCCGCGGTGGTGTCGATCACCTGGTTCGCCGTGGGCTATTCGCTGGCCTTCACCGAAGGGTCGCCATGGCTGGGCGGCACGAGCCGCTTCTGGTTTGCCGGCTTCGACTACCTGAAGGAAGCGGGCACGGTGGCGGTGAGCCATGTCGCGCCGAACGTGCCTGAATCCGTGTACGCGATGTTCCAGCTGACCTTCGCCATTATCACCTGCGCGCTGGTGGTCGGGTCGTTCGTGGAGCGCATGCGCCTCTCGGCGGTGCTCTGGTTCGCCTTGCTCTGGAGCATCGTCGTCTATGCGCCGATCGCGCACTGGGTCTGGGAGCCGGGCGGCTGGCTCGCCACGCGCGGTGCGCTCGACTTCGCGGGGGGCTCGGTGGTGCACGTCAATGCGGGCGTGGCCGGGCTGGTGTGCGCCTATGCGGTCGGTCCGCGGCGCGGCTACGGGCGCGAGTCGTTCGAGCCCTACAGCCTCGCGCTGACGATGGTCGGCGCGGGCCTGTTGTGGGTCGGCTGGTTCGGCTTCAACGCCGGCTCGGCCGTTGCGGCCGATGGCCGCGCCGGGCTTGCGATGCTCGTCACGCACCTCGCTGCCGCCGCCGGCGCGCTGAGCTGGATGATCGGCGAGTGGACGATGCGGCGCAGCCCGTCTTTGCTTGGTCTGTGCTCGGGCCTGGTGGCCGGCTTGGTCGCCATCACGCCGGCGGCTGGCTTCGTCACGGCACCTGCGGCGGTGGCTATCGGCCTGATCGCCGGGTTGGCCTGCTATTGGGGCGCGACCGCGCTCAAGCGTGTGCTGCGGGCCGACGATTCGCTCGACGTCTTCGGTGTGCACGGCATCGGCGGCATCGTCGGCGCCTTGCTGACAGGCGTGTTCGCCGATAGCCGCATTTCCGGTGCGACCGGCAACGTCGGCGTGCAGGCGCTGGCCGTCGGCGCCGTGGCGCTGTACAGCGCCGTCGGCACCGGGCTGGTGCTGCTGGTGGTTCACATCCTGGTCGGGCTGCGCGTCAGCGATGAAACGGAGGCGGTCGGCCTCGACCTCGGACAGCAGCGCGAGCGCCTCGGCACCTGAAGGAGCCATCGAACATGACCGAAAACGATCGCATCGCCACCGCCGCCCGCCTGCACGTGGCGCTGCGCCGGAAGACCGGCCGCGTGACCGACACCGAGTGGATGTCGGTCAACGTCGAGTACGCGACGGAGATGGTGCGTTTTGCGCGGGCGCACGCCACGACGACGAACGATCTCGATCTGGCGGCCATCGCCACGCGGCTCGAGTTCGCGATGGAACCGCTGGCGCTCGAAGCGCGGGTCAAGGCGGCAGCGGCGGCGCGCGCCAGCTCGGCGCCGGTGATCGCGAAGGACGTGCCGAGGTACGTCGGCCGGTTGCGTTGAAGCGCCGAGGCATTGATCCGGCGCCGCGGGCCTAGCGTCGCGCCGCGGCCTCTTCCTGCATCCAGCCGGCGGCCTTCTCCGCCATCATCAATGTCGGGCTGTTGGTGTTGCCGCTGGTTATGGTCGGCATGGCGCTGGCATCGACCACGCGCAGGCCGTGGACCAGGTTGCCGCGGCCGTCGCGCACGCGCATGCGTGAATCGAGCACCGCCATCGGGTCGGCATCGGCGCCCATTTTGGCGGTGCCGACCGGGTGGAAGATCGTCGTCGCGATGTCGCCTGCCAGCCGTGCGAGTTCGTCGTCGGTCTGGTACTGCACACCGGGCTTCCACTCCTCGGGCTTGTATTTGGCCAGCGCCGGTTGCGCGGCGATGCGCCGCGTGACGCGCAGCGAATCGGCCGCCACTTTGCGGTCTTCGTCGGTGCTCAGGTAGTTGGGCGAAATCGCCGGTGCATCCTGGTAGCGCGCGCTCTTGATGCGCACGGTGCCGCGGCTCGTCGGGTTCAGGTTGCACACGCTGGCGGTGAAGGCCGGAAAGCTGTGCAGCGGCTCGCCGAAGGCATCGAGCGACAGCGGCTGCACGTGGTACTCGAGATTCGGCCATTCGTGCTCGGGCGAACTGCGCGTGAAGGCGCCCAGCTGCGATGGCGCCATGCTCATCGGGCCGCTGCGCTTCATCAGGTATTCGAGGCCGATCTTCGCCTTGCCGAACAGCGACGAGGCCAGCACGTTGAGCGTCGGTGCGCCGTCGATCTTGAACACCGCGCGAATCTGTAGATGGTCTTGCAGGTTGCCGCCGACGCCGGGCAGGTCGGCCACGACCGGGATACCGTGCTGCTGCGACAACGCGGCGGGGCCGATGCCCGACAACTGCAGGATCTGCGGCGAGCCGATGGCCCCGCCGCACAGCACGACCTCTTGCGTGGCATGGGCGATGATCATCTCGTGCCCGTCCCACACCTGGACGCCGGTGCAGCGCTGGCTGCCGTCGGCCTGCGTTTCGACGATGAGTCTGGTCACGTGGGCGCTGACCCACATCTCGAAGTTGGGCCGGCCATAGCAAACCGGCCGCAGAAAAGCCTTGGCCGTATTCCAGCGCCAGCCGTTCTTCTGGTTGACCTGGAAGTAGCCGACGCCTT
>JAQGMP010000414.1 GCA_028292285.1 Variovorax sp.
TCGACTGCCGGATCGGCGATGCCCCAGATGTTCGAGGAGCCGGGCGTGGCAGCGGCCTTCGAGCCGAGCAATTCGAACATCTCGCCGCCCGGCGCATTGCTGCCGGGCAGCCGCACCGTCGTCATCTCGAACTCGAAGTTGTCCATGCGCTGCTGGTACAGCGAGCCATCGACCGTGCGCACCCGAAGATCGATGCCCAGCTTGCTCAACGACGTTTGCAGCGGCGTGATAAGCCGAATCAACGAAGGCTGATTGTTGAGCAGTTCGATGTCGAACACCTCGTTCTTCGCATTGCGCAGCGCGCCCTCGCGATAGGTCCAGCCCGCTTGCGCCAACAGTTGCTGCGCCTGCCGCAGGTTGTCGCGCAAGCTCGACGGCGGCAACGTCGTCGGCGACACGGCTGCAGGCCCGAACACCTCGGGCCGCAGTTCCTTTCGCAAGGGATCGAGCAGCTTCAATTCATCCGGCGTCGGCAACCCGGAGGCATGAAACTCGCTGTTGGGGAAATAGCCTTCGACGCGCTTGTAGAGCCCATAGAACAACTGCCGGTTGAGCCATTCGAAGTCCATCGCCAGGCCGATCGCCTGCCGCACCCGCACGTCCTGGAACTTCGGGTTGCGCAGGTTGAACACATACCCCTGAAAGTCGCCCGGGTTGCGGTTCTCGAAGACCTGCTTTTTGACTTCGCCCGAATCGAATTGCTTGCCCTTGTACTGCCGCGCCCAGTTGCGCGAAATGAACTCGCGCATGAAGTCGAACTCGCCGGCCTTCAGGCCTTCGAAGCGCGCCGTTTCATCGAGGTAGAGCTTGAAGGTGAGCCGGTCGAAGTTGAACTGCCCCTTGCGAACCGGCAATTGCGCGCCCCAGTAGTTCGGGTCGCGCAGGTAGGTGATGTCCCGCCCGAGCCGCGCACTGGCCGGCTTGTATGGGCCCGACGCGATCGGCACGTCGCTGGTGATCTGGTCGAAGGGCTTGCCGCCGCCCCAGGCACGGCTGAACACGGCCATGCCACCGACCACCAGCGGCAGCTCGCGATTCGGGTTGACGAAATCGAAGCGCACGGTGCGCTCGTCGACTGCCACCGCCCGCTTCACCTCGGCATAGATCGTTCGGAACTGTGGTGCGGCCAGCTTGCCCGTGAGCGTCTCGAACGAATACACCACGTCGGCGGCCAGCACCGGCGAACCGTCGTTGAAGCGCGCCGCCGGGCGCAGCCGGAACGTGGCCGACAGCATGTCGGGCGCCACCGCCACGTCTTCGGCGAGCAGGCCGTACGCGGTCGTGGCCTCTTCCGAATTGCCCGTGAGCAAACTCTCGAACACCAGTTGCCCCAGCCCCGCGGGCGGTGTGCCCTTGAGCGTGAACGGATTGAACTTGTCGAAATTGGTAACCGCGATCGGCGGCACCATGCGCAGCTCTCCGCCCTTGGGTGCATCCGGATTGACGTAGCCGAAATGCGTGAAGCCTTCGGGGTACTTGATGTCGCCGAATTGTGCGTAGGCATGGGCCGCCCACGAGGGGGCTGCCACGAGCATCCACAGACAAAGCAGCCAACATCGCATGCGAGAATTCTGCACAAGATTTACGTGAGGCAAATTTATGGGCTTTCTCTCGGGCAAGAAACTGTTGATCACCGGCGTGCTGAGCAACCGCTCCATCGCCTACGGCATCGCCAGGGCGTGCCACCAGCAAGGGGCTGAACTGGCTTTCAGCTACGTCGGCGAGCGCTTCAAGGACCGCACCGCCGACTTCGCGAAAGAGTTCGGCTCCACGCTGATCTTCGATTGCGACGTGAGCGACGACGCGCAAATCGACAAGCTCTTTGCCGACCTGTCGCAAGCCTGGCCCAAGTTCGACGGCTTCGTGCACAGCATCGGCTTTGCGCCGCGCGAGGCCATCGCTGGCGACTTTCTCGAAGGCATCACGCGCGAAGGCTTTCGCATCGCGCACGACATCAGCGCCTACAGTTTTCCGGGCATGGCCAAGGCTGCCCTGCCATATCTCAACGACAAGTCGGCGCTGCTGACGCTGACCTACCTCGGCGCCATTCGCGCACTGCCCAACTACAACACGATGGGCCTTGCCAAGGCGTCGCTCGAAGCTTCGGTGCGTTATCTCGCCGGCTCGCTCGGCCCCAAGGGCATGCGCGTCAACGGCATCAGCGCCGGACCGATCAAGACGCTGGCGGCCAGCGGCATCAAGGGCTTCGGCAAAATCCTGTCGGCCGTGGCTGAAGTTTCTCCACTGCGCCGCAACGTGACCATCGAGGATGTCGGCAACGTCGCCGCTTTCTTGCTGAGCGATCTGGCGAGCGGCGTGACGGCTGAAATCACCTACGTCGACGGCGGCTTCAGCCAGGTGGTGGGCGGCATCGACGAACCGGCTGCTTGAGTTCTCAATGAGGTAAAGAGTGCCTGGGAGGGCCCTATGAAACGGCGCATTTTTCTATCGACGGCACTCACTGCCGCAGCCACAGCATTGATTTCCGTCACGCCCGTCGCGTTCGCGCGCGATGCGGCACCCGCGCTCATGCTGGCCGAGGTGTACCGCCGCGGCATGCCGCTCGACGGCTTCTGGGTCAGCGAAAAATACGATGGCGTGCGTGGCTACTGGGACGGCAAGCAGCTGTGGACCCGGGGCGGCGAGCGCGTCGTGGCGCCGACGTGGTTCACCGCGCCGTTGCCTCGCACACCGCTCGACGGCGAGTTGTGGGCGGGACGCGGCCAGTTCGAGCGCGCACTCTCGACCGTGCGCAGCCAGACGCCCAACGACACGGCGTGGCGCGAGATGCGCTTCATGGTGTTCGATCTGCCGGCACAGCCCGGCACCTTCGATGTCCGACTCGCCGCGCTGAAAAAACTGCTGCCGATCACCGGTGCGCCGTGGGTCGTGCCCGTGGCACAGGAGCACGCGACCACGCATGCCGACCTGCAGGCACTGCTTGACAAGACGGTCAAGCTCGGCGGTGAAGGCCTGGTGCTGCACCGCGGCGCCTCGCTCTACCGCGGCGAGCGCACCGCCGACCTGCTCAAGTTCAAGCCCTACGACGATGCCGAGGCCCGGGTCATCGAGCAACTGCCCGGCAAGGGCCGGCACACCGGCCGGCTCGGCGCCTTGCTGGTCGAGACACCCGAAGGGCGGCGCTTCAAGCTCGGCGGCGGCTTCACCGACGCGCAGCGCGACAGCCCGCCAGCCGTCGGCACTTGGGTGACCTATCGCTACAACGGCGCCAACGCCAGTGGGTTGCCGCGCTTCGCACGCTTTCTCAGGGTACGGGAAGACGGCCCGACCTGAATCGGGTCTGGCCGGCCCGGCCCCGCCTGCGCCGCGCATCTGCGACGACAACGGTCTTACGGCGCGATGCCCTGCTTGAGCTTCGCTTCGATGTCGTCGAGCACCGGCAGCAAATCGGCCACGCTGTCGATCACATAGTGCGCGCCCGACGCCTTCAGTTTGGCATTGGCGATCTGCCGCAACTCCTCCTGCGTCGCCGGGTCCAGCGCCTGCCATTCGGCCAGCGGCAGTCCGACCGCGTTGCCGCTGACAGCCAGTCCGACCGTCCACGTGCCCGCGTTGATGCCCTCCTCGATGCCGACGCCCGTGTCGTCGACCTTGACCACGCTCGATGGCGGCCACACGCCGATGTCGGCGAAGGTTCGGTACATCATCAGCGGCGAGGGCCGCCCTGCAACCAAGTCGCCGGCGCACACCAGGTTGTCCGGCACATAGCCGCCGGCCGCGGCGATGGGCGTCACGACTTCCATGATCGGGCGGTTGTAGCCGGTGGTCGAACCGATCTTGAGCCCGCGTGCGCGCAGGGTATTGACCATGTCGACGGCACCCGGAATGAAGTCGGCGAAGTCGGCTACAACGGCGGCGTTCATCGGCGTGAAGACTTCGTAGAGATGATCCACGTCGGCATCGGTGAAGGCACGGTCGAAGCGCTTTTGCCATTGCGCGGCGATGCCCGGCAGAGTGCCGAGCGCCTTGATGTGGTCCCACTTGGCCACGCCCATCGGGCCGCGCGCTTCTTCGATGGTGATCACGATGTCGAACTTTTCGAAGAGCCGCACGAAGGCGCCCATCGGCGCGCACGAGCCGAAGTCGAGGATGGTGCCAGCCCAATCGAAAACGACGGCACTGAGCTGGCTGGGCAAGACGTTTTTTGATGAAGTGGTCATGGAAGCTCGTATCGAAAAAATTACCAACCGGCGAACACGTCTTCAGCAATGCCGAAAGCGGTGCTCGCACCGGTGCCGCTGGTGACCAGCACCAACCGCGTGGCGTCGTCGGGCCGGTCGATCAGGCAGTCGGTCGTGGCGGATGACGGATAGGTGCCAACCCAGCGTTCGGTCACTTTGGCCTGTTGCAGCTTCAAGGCCTTGTGCAGATGGCCGAGGATGAGATCGTCCACACGCTGATCGGCGAACGGCTCGGGCGCATCGCCATAGTGATGCGAATCGCCGACGACCAGCGAGCCGTCGGCGCTCTGCACCACGATCAGGTGAATGCCGTGGTCGAGCGACTCGCCCTCCTCGCGCCGAATCTGTTCCAGCAGCGGCGTCGCGGCCGGCAGCTTGCTGTAGCCGTGATAGCGCACCAGGCTCAGGTCGGACATCACGGAGCCGGGCAAACGGAAGCCGGGCTCGGGTTGCACGCGCAGCATGTGCAACTGGCACAGCGTGAGCTGATGCGGCAAGAGTCGTTCGGCGAAGAGGCCGTGCAGGTCGGTGTTGGTGCAAACGGCCACGCGCTCTGCGTGCAAGGTAGCGAGCGACGTGCGCACCCGCGGCGTCGCGACTTCGAGCGCGGCTTCGCCGAAGCGAAACACCACGCCCAACGATGCCGCAAGCCACTTGGCAAGCAGGCCGATGGCGGTGCGCGATTCGACCCGCATCTCATGCGGGCTGTAGAGCACGGCTTGCGCGCCTTCGAGCTGCATCGCGGGCGCGCGCCGTGCGGCTTCGGCGACGTCGAGAAGCTCGCAGCCCTCGCCCATCAGCGTCACCATGAACGCTTCGAGCACCTTCAACGCCTGCGGCCTAAAGGCGCTCAGATAGAGGCCGTGATGCAGCGCGGCGATTCCGGCTTGCGGTGCGACCTCGCCCCACACGTCGCGCGCGCGGCGTGCCCGGCGCCAGGTGTCGCCGGCGCCCTGGCCGGTGACGGTGATGAAACCGAAGTTGCGGATCGATGCGCCGACGCACGCGGCGTCGCGTTCGACCACGCAAACCTTCAAACCTCGCTTGGCAGCCGTGTACGCATGGGCCAGGCCGACGATGCCGGCACCGATGACGATGAGGTCGAAGTTCGTTTCGGATGAAGTCATGCTGAAGAAGAAGAATGTCCACGCGCCAGCCGAAGCACCGGCCAATGTCGTTGCTGCGCTTCGACCGCGAGGCGCGCATCGGGATCGACCACGACAGGCTGCCCCACCGCCAGCAACAGCGGCAGGTCGTTGATCGAATCGCTGTAGAAAAACGCGCTTGCGAGTTGGGCGTCAATGCCGTCGCTCATGTCGTCGCTCATGTCGTCACGTGCTGCCAGCCATGCGCGCAAGCGCGTGACCTTGCCATTGCGCATATTCAGCACGCCGCGCGTGCGGCCGGCGAACCGGCTGTCGGCCAGCACATCGAGCTCGGTCGCGATGACATGTTCGAAGCCGAGCTCGACGGCAGTCAATTCGACGAGGAAGCGGCTCGTGGCGCTGGTCAACACCAGCAGATCGCCGCGATCACGGTGCTGTTGCACGAGCTCGCGCGCCGCTTCGGAAATGCGCGGCCGGATCACTTCGTCCATGAATGCGGCTCGCACCGGTGCCCATTCCGCCGGACTGCGTCCTTCGAAAGTGGATGCGAAGAATTCGCAGAAGTCGCCTGGCGCGGCCTCGCCGGCCTGATAGCGGCGGTCCATCTCGGCATTGCGTTGGGCGAACCCGTTGTCGAGCACATTGCGGCTGACCAGGTAATCGGCCCACAGCACCTCGCTGTCGCCCGTGAGCAGCGTGTTGTCGAGATCGAAAAGAGCCAGCGTGTGCATACGGTCAAAACATCGTCAGTGGCATCAGCGATTCGGCGCGCGCCAGGCCTGCGTGCGCCGGTCGATCCATTTGCCGAGCAGCATGTACAGCAACGTGACGACCAGCGAGGTCGCGGCGATCAACACTGCCATCGCGGCGGCCGGGCCGGTGTCGCCGGCTTCGTCGAGATTCAGGATGGCAACCGCGGCGACCTTGGTGTCGGGCGAATACAGGAACACCACGGCCGAGATCGTCGTCATGGCGTTGATGAAGAAGTAGCGCGACACGTCGAGCAGCGTCGGCAGGCAGATCGGCAGCGTGACGCGCCAGAAAGTCTTGTAGAACGGCACCTTGAGGGAAGCCGATACCGCCTCGAACTCGGGGTCGATCGACTTCAGCGCCGTCACCATCGTCAGGTGGCCGGTCGTATAAAAATGAATGATCGTGCAGAGCACCAGGATGCCCAGCGACTGGTACATGAAGTTCAGCGGATTGGCGGGCGCGTTGAAGAAGAAGATGTAGCCGAGGCCGAGCACCAGGCCCGGCACCGCCATCGGCAGCATCGCCATCAACCGGATCACCGGCCGCGCCCAGTCGAAGCCGCGGGTCTTTTCCAGCAAATACGCGCCGACGAAGACGACGATGGTGCCGATGACCGCGGTGCAGGCCGCGAGCTTGAGGCTGTTGAGCATTGCGTCGCCCAATTCGGCATCGACCAGTCCGGACACGTAATGCGCAAAGCTCGGCGTCAGGTTGTACGGCCACAAGGTCGCGAACGAAGCAAACACCGCCATGAAGAACATGGCGAGCATGAGCGCGACGATCACCGTGCAGTAGAGCGTCATCGCCATGTCGAAGCGCCGCGCTGGCCGCGGCGCCAGTGCCACGGCGCGTGCCGACAGAGCCGACACCTGCTTTCGCTGCACGAAGTAGTCGATGGCAAAGGTGAGCGCCGCCGGCGTCAGCAAGAACAGCGCGACGACCGCGCCGCGCTGAAAGTCCTGCTGCCCGATCACGAGCTTGAAGACGTCCGTCGCCAGCACGTTGAAATTGCCGCCGACCACTTTAGGAATACCGAAGTCCGTCATGACCAAGGTGAAGCTCACGAGGCCGGCCGAAATGAGCCCGTACTTGGCGCCCGGCAGGGTGATGGTGAAGAACTTGCGCACGGTGCGCGTACCGAGCGCATCGGCCGCTTCGTACAGCCGCGCATCGGCCAGCGTGAGCGCGGTGACGAGGATCATCAAGACGTGCGGGAACACCGAAAAGCACTCGGCCAGCACGATGCCGGACGCGCCATAGATGCCGTCGAAGCCGAGCGCCCGCCAGAAGTCCTTGGCAATGCCCTGGTTGCCGAACCAGTAGATCAGTGAGATGGCCGACAGCAGCGACGGCGCCAGCAGCGGCAGCAGCGTGATGGTGCGAAACAGCGGCTTCAGCGGCATGCAGCTGCGGGTGAGCGCATAGGCGAAGGTGAAAGCCAACGGCACCACGATCACCATCACCAGCACTGACACCCAGGTGCTGTGCCACAGGCTTTGCAGCAGCGCCGGCGACGCGATATAGGCGCCGAAAGCGCTCATGCCCGAGGCGGCACCCTCCGGAGCCTCCAGCGCCTTCGAGAGAATGAAGAGCAACGGCGCGACAAGGCCGATGGCGAGTAGCGAGACAGTGAACAGAAGCGCCAGATGCGACAGCCGGTCGATCCAATGGACCTGTTGCTTCAAGGGCGGCGCGATCAACACGGCAGACATGGCGGACATGACTTTCTGGCGAGGCTCAAACCGCGTCGGGCCGCATCGGTGCGAATCAGACCGCGGCCACGGGAAACACCCGCAGCCGATCGGCTCGCAGCGCGAAGCGTACGCTGGCACCCTCACGCACGCCGAACTCGTCCATCTGGTTGAGCGAGTACTGCAGTTGCACCGGCTGGCCGGGAATGCCGAGCACGTCGACTTCGGCCAGGCAATTGCCGCCCAGAAATTCGATGTGCCGCACGGTGCCCTCGCACCGCATCGGATCGTCGTCGTGCACGTTGCCGACCACGCGATCTTCCGGCCGCAAGTAGAGCGCGACTTCGCGGCCGGGCCTGAAATCCGAACCGTGGCCCGGCGCGGTCTGCAAGCGCATGTCGCCGCAACGAAACCAGTGATCGCCTTCGGCCACCGCGGTCAGCCGATTCACCTTGCCGACGAAATCAGCGATGAAGGGAGAAGCCGGTTCGCGGTAGACCTCGAGCGGCGTGCCGACCTGCTCGATCACGCCGTGGTTCATCACGACGATGCGGTCGGCCACCGACAGCGCTTCTTCCTGGTCGTGCGTGACCATGACCGTGGTCACGCCCAGTTCGCGTTGCAGCGAACGGATTTCGTTGCGCAGATGCACGCGCACGATGGCATCGAGCGCAGAGAGTGGTTCGTCAAGCAGCAACAACCCCGGCGACGTGGCAAGCGCACGTGCCAGCGCGATGCGCTGCTGCTGCCCGCCCGACATCTGCGCCGGGTACTTGCCGCCGCTGCCGGGCAAGCCAACCAGCGCGAGCAGCTCTTCGACACGCGGCGCGATCTGCGCCTTGCTCTGCTTGCGATTGACCAGCCCGTAGCCGACGTTCTGCGCCACCGTCAGGTTCAGGAAAAGTGCATACGACTGGAACATGATCCCGTAGTCGCACCCCGCCGGCGGCAACACGGAGATGTCGCGCCCGGCCTGCACGATGCTGCCGGCCGTCTGCGTCTCGAGCCCCGCGATGATGCGCAGCAAGGTGGTCTTGCCGCAGC
>JAQGMP010000427.1 GCA_028292285.1 Variovorax sp.
GTCGACGAACCGATCTCGCCTTTCTTCAGGCGTTGCTTGAAGTAGCCGAGGCTGACGTAGCCCCAGATGTCGCGCGAGAAGTCGATGAGGATGGTGTCGGCGCGCGCGACGGCATCGAACAGCTCCGCCATGTAGTCGTGCGGTTCGATCTGGATGCTGTAAGGCTGAAACGTGAGGCCCAGGCCGAGTGGTGCCGGCGTTTCGACGACCTTGCGGCTAAAGCTTTCCCAGTCGAAATCGGGCCACGCCGCCATGTGCGCGTTGTAGTTGCCTACGGCGCCATTCATCTTGCCGAGCAGCTCGACCTTGGCGATTTGCTCGCGCGCCTTGGCCAGCCGCACGGCGACGTTGGCGATTTCCTTGCCCACGGTGGTCGGGCTCGCGGTTTGCCCGTGCGTGCGCGCCAGCATCGAGACATCGGCGAACTGATGCGCCATGTCGCGCAGCTTGGTGATGAGCCCGTCGATGGCCGGCAGCACGACGAGTTCGCGTGCTGCCTGAATTTGCAGCGCATGGCTGGTGTTGTTGATGTCTTCGCTGGTGCCGGCGACGTGCACGAACTCCGCGGCGGTGAGCAGCTCGGGCCGCGCCTCGAACTTCGACTTGATCCAGTATTCGACGGCTTTGACGTCGTGGTTGGTGACCTTTTCGATCTCCTTGATGGCGAGCGCGTCGACTTCTCCGAAATGAGAAACGAGACCGAGCAAATACTTGCGTGCGCCGCCGGTGAGCGGCTTGAACTCGGCAAAGCCGCAGTCCGACAGGGCGATGAACCAGGCCACCTCGACCTGCACGCGACGGTGCATGTAGCCCTGCTCGCTCATCAACGGGCGCAGTGCCGACAGTCGTGACGCGTAGCGGCCATCGAGGGGGGAAAGAGCGGAAACGGTAGAGAAGGCCATGCGCCAATTTTAGGCGGCGAAGACGGGCTCGAAGGCGGCGTGAAGGCAGGAGCGCCGAAGCCGCTGCGTTGCCCCCTACTCTTGCGCAGCGTTCTTGAAGAACTCGATGCGCTCGGCCGTCGCAGGATGCGACGAGAACGCCAGTCCGATCGCATCGTCGCCAGACTTTCCGCCCCTGTCGGCCTTTGGGTCTGCGCGCCAACGTTCGAGTGCCTCGAAGAAGGAGGCCATCACGCGCGGTGAGATCCCGCTGGCGCGCATCAGCCGCACCGATTCGGCATCCGCTTCGCGCTCCAGGTCGCGCGAATAGCCGAGCGTGGCCAGCAACACCGGCGCGCTGCCGATCAGCGTGCCGTAGTCGCCGAATGCGATCGACATCGCGAAGCCCACCGCCGACGCCTGCACCAGTTGCCGCATCGCGTGGCGCCGAAGCACATGGCCGAACTCATGGCCCAGCACGCCGAGCACGGCGTCGTCTTCGCCCGGCATGAGTTCGACCAGCGCGTCGGTCAGCACGATGGTGCCGCCGGGCAGCGCGAGGGCGTTGGGCCCGAAGCGCGGGTCGCGGGCGCTGCGAAATTCGAGCTGCACAGCCGGCGCGCCGTCGGGATGCGCATGCTGGATCATCCGCGCGAAGCCATCGCGAATGCGCTGCTGGGCATCTGGCGACAACGTCGTCGGCTTGAGCAGGCTGTCGTCGAGCGACGCCAGCACCTGCTGACCGACCAGCGCGTCGACGCTGCGCGGCACGGCCGCCGTCACGCCCGTCGCCACCCAGGGCAAGCCCCATTGGTACATCGCAGCGACGGCGGCGAAAAGCAGCACCAGCGCGACGGCGACACTGCGCCAGTTCTGCTGCGCGCGCACCACCCAGCTTTCGTGCCGATGGTGGCGGCCGACCCAGTCGTCCCACGCCGCCACGTCCAGTGCCTGCAGGCTGGCACCGTCGGGCAATTGCGCAAGGCGCCCGCCATGGCGCGTGCGCTCGGGCCAGCGCACCGCCGCCAGCGGCACCGACACCGGCGTGGCGTCGTCTTCCGGCGCGACGGTGAGCGTGCCGCCGCGCACTTTCAGCAGTGCCGCGTACGGCCGGCTGTGGCGGCCATCGAAGAACCGGACGACCAGGGCGTCGTCGGCCGCGGCGTGCTCGTCGATGGCGGTGAATTCAGAGGACGCGGTCACGAACGGTTCAAAGCCCGATGTCCATGCCGAACAAGTCGGCCGCCATGTCGCCAGCCGCCGTCGGATTTTCACGCGCCGCAGTCTGCGTGATTTCGTCGAGCGCGATGCGCGTCTCGAGTACCACGGCCTCCAGCTGCGCACGCCGTGTGCCGATCACCGCGAACGGCCAGTAGAGTCCCAGCGTCAGAAAGATCAGCAGGTAGTTCTTGAACTGCAGCGGCAGGTAGCGCTTGAGCTTCAACGCGCTGTCGAAGCGCATGGCGTCGTTGCCGGTGGTCGACCAGAGCAGGTTCTGCAGGCGCACCTGCAGATACGACTTGGGCAGTACGTTGAGCAAAAAGACGCCGCCGATGCCCAGCACGAAAGACAGGATGACGAAGGTCGCGCCGATGCCGCCGCCGCCCTTGCGGCTCGCATAGCCGGTGAAGGCGAAGATCGCCACGACGCCGATCAGCGCGATCACCGCCAGGAACCCGACGCCCATCAGCTTGATGAAGATGCCGTACAGCACGCCCACGTCGGCGCCGAGGCGCGTTTGCAAGGCGCCGATGGCGTAGTGGTCATGCTGGTAGCGTTTCAGGCGCCAGAGAAAGTAGGGCAGACCGAAAGAGAAGATCGCCATCCCGAGGCCGACCACGCCCGCCGCCACGGGCGGCAACGTGCCGGGCTTGACGCCCTCGGTCGGACCGGCCATGGCGCCGGCCAGCGCCACTGGAAGTAATGCGAGCGCGAGCGGCGGCAGCATCGCTGCGTATGCGCCGCGCGTGCTGCCGGCAAAGTGAAAGCGCAGCCCGCGCCAACTGGTGTTGGCGAGCCGAAAGCGCATCGACGCACGAAACAGCGCCGGCCACAGCGACACGAACGCCACAGCGGCAAACAACGCTGCCCATCCGGAAAAGTTGCTGCCCACCGAGTAGACGATCAAAAAGACCGCGGCGATCAGCGTGCCGCGCAGCATCTTCATCGGCTCCCCATGAAAGTCGAGTGCGTCGCCGCCGACCCAGGTGTTGCTGTAGAAATATTTGAGCTTGCGAACCTTGGCCCACGGCAGGTACAGCCCGAGCGTTAGCACGATCAGCAGCAGGTTGACGATCCAGATGCGGAAATACTCGCTCCCGCTGGCCGTGAATTCGATCGGATGACGGTGCGGCAACCCGCCTTCGGGCCGCATCTCGATCCGCGTCTCGATGTCCATGGTCCTTCCCCCCTGCGTTGTTGGTGCCCGACATTCTGCACCGCACCGTCCCCTAGAATGAGGCCGAAACAACACGTCACCCGAGGGAGAACGCCCACATGAAATTGATCGGATCAGCTGCCAGCCCCTATGTGCGCAAGGTGCGCGTGGTGCTGGCTGAAAAGCGACTCGATTACCAATTCGTGATTGAGGACGTTTGGGCGGCCGACACCACCATTTCGACGTCCAACCCGCTCGGCAAGGTGCCTTGCCTGATCATGGACGGCAGCGAGGCGATGTTCGACTCGCGCGTCATCGTCGAGTATCTCGACACGCTGTCGCCGGTCGGCAAGCTCATTCCGGCGCAAAGCCGCGAGCGCGCTGAAGTCAAAACCTGGGAAGCGCTGGCCGATGGCGTCATGGATGCGGGCATCGCGTGGCGGCTGGAAGCCACCTGGCCGCACCGCGCCGACGGTGAGCGCAGCCAGGCCTGGATGGATCGCCAGAGCGTCAAGGTCAAGGACGGCCTCGCCGCCATGGCCAAGGGCTTGGGCGACAAGCCGTTCTGCAGCGGCATTCACCTCAGTTTGTCGGACATCGCAGTGGGTTGCTCGCTGGGCTGGCTCGGTTACCGGTTTCCGGAAATCGATTGGCGCGCCAGTCATCCGAACCTCGGCAAGCTCTACGACAAGCTGATGCTGCGCCCGAGCTTCGCCGACACCAAGCCCTGAAGGCAGGTCGCACCGCACAACGAAAAACGGCGCCCGAGGGCGCCGTTTTTCTTTCATACAAAAATGTTGCGAGGCGCCCCGACGCGAAGGAGGGAGGGAGGGAGGAGGAGAAGAATCGCCTCGGGATTTCAACCGGACGACAAGCATCCGGAAGACCTAGCAACATGAAAACTGTCGGGCTTTCTTTGTCGCCCGAGCCAGTTATGAGCGCCGCGCGCGCCGGACGGTTCCCGGCAGCTTCGTAAACTTTTGTGAAGCCGCGACTCGTAAAGACACTAGTCCGAACCGAGCTGCTTTTCGACTTCGCGCACGAAGCCGCGGTCTTCCGGCGCCGTCATGCTCGAATAAGCCTCGACCACCTTGCCGTCGCGGCCGATCAGGTATTTATAGAAATTCCATTTGGGCGTGGTGCCCGAAATCTTGGCGAGTTGCTTGAAAAGCGGATTGGCTTCGCTGCCGCGCACCGAACTCTTGGAGAACATCGGAAATTTGACGCCGAAGGTACTTTCGCAAAAATC
>JAQGMP010000440.1 GCA_028292285.1 Variovorax sp.
AGGCGACGCCGCTCGACATCGTCGAGAACCCGAAGAAGATCAAGTTCGTCGAGGTCGATGCGGCGCAACTTCCGCGCACGCTGGACGACCTCGATGCGTCGGCCGTCAACACCAACTTCGCACTGTCGGCCGGCTTGAACCCGAAGGACGCCATCGCGCAGGAAAGCACCAAGAGCCCTTACGTCAACATCCTGGCCGTGCGCGAGCAGGACAAGGACAAGCCATGGGTCGCCAAGCTCGTAAAGGCCTATCACTCGGATGCGGTGCGCAACTACATCCAGACCGAATTCAAAGGCGCGGTGCTGGCCGGCTGGTAAGCAGGCCGATCGCTTGAGGACTACTTGACGCGCTGCTTTTCGAGCTTGCGCGCCAAAGTGCGGCGGTGCATTCCCAGGCGCCGTGCGGTTTCCGAGATGTTGAAGCCGGTCTGCGCCAGCGTCTCGTGAATGCGCTCCCATTCGAGCGTCTTGATCGACGACGAGCGGTTGGTCAACTCGACCTCCGCATTGCCGGCCGCCCGGCCGAAGGCGGCCTCGATGTCGTCGGTGTTCGACGGCTTGGCCAGGTAGTGACAGGCGCCGAGCTTGATGGCTTCGACGGCGGTCGCGATGCTGGCGAAGCCGGTCAACACGACGATGAGCATGTCGGGGTCGTGCGCATGCAGCGCCCGCACGCAGGCCAGGCCCGATGCGTCGCCGTTGAGCTTGAGGTCGACCACGGCGTGGCCGGGCGTTTTGCCTTCCACCAGCGCCAATGCCTGATCGAGGCTGGCCGCCAGCATCACCGTGTAGCCGCGCCGCTCGAACGAGCGGCCGAGCGTTCGCGCGAAGGCCGCATCGTCTTCGATGATGAGCAGCAGGCGTTCAGTTTCTGTCGGCGTCATTGCGGTCCTTGCGGCCATCTTCCTCGATGTCGTCCAGGGCATCTTCGTCCGCATCTTCGTCGAGGGTGATCGCGGCCAGCGGCAAGGTGATCGTGACCACGGCGCCGCCTTCGGGCCGGTTGCGCGCCACGACGCTGCCGCCCAGCGTGCGCGCCACGTTCACCACCAGAAAGAGCCCGAGGCCGCCGCCGGCGCGTCCCTTGCTGGATTGATAAGGCTTGCCGAATTGCGCCAGCATCTCCTGCGCGAAACCGGGTCCGGCATCGGTCACCGTCAGCGTCAGGGCGGCGGCCTCGACGTCGTGCGCTACGTCCAGGCCGACGCCGTGCGGCGACGCCTCGACCGCGTTGTCGAGCACGTTGCACACCATCTGCTTCAGGGCCGAATCCGACACCATCGGCATGTCGGGCGCGAACAGGTTGCGATAGACGAAGACGCGGCTGTCGCGCGTGGAGCGCCACTCTTCGGCCAGATCGTCGAGGAAGGTGCAGATGGTGGTCTTCACCGACGACTCGCCGCGCGCCTCCCCGGCCGACAGCAGGATGCCGCTCACGATGGTCTTGCAGCGCTGCACCTGGGCCTGCATCTCGGCGACCTCCTGCAGCAGTTCGGGGTCGGCGATGAAGGCCGGCATGTGGCGCCAGTCGCCGAGGATGACGGCCAGCGTGGAGAGCGGCGTGCCCAGCTCGTGCGCGGCGCCCGAGGCGAGCAGGCCCATGCGCACGATGTGCTCTTCTTCGGCCGCGCGCTGGCGCAGGCCGGCCAGCCGTGCATCGCGCTCGCGCAGGTTGCCGTTGATGCGCGTGATGAAGACCGCCAACAGCGCCGCGTTGAGTCCGAAGCAGATCAGCATGCCCTGGATGTAGTGGCTGCCCAGGCCTCGGCTCAGGTCCGACTCCAGCGGCAGCGGATGCGCAAACAGCGCCAGCCCGGCGACGCAGAGCGTCGTGATGCCGACCAGCGTGCGGATCGACCAGGTCCGCAGCAGCACGGCGCCCAGCGTGACCTGCAGCAGGTACAAAAAGACGAACGGATTGGAGGCGCCGCCGCTCAGATAGAGCTGCGCGGTGAGCGCGCCGACGTCCACCAGCAAGGCAACGAAAAGCTCGGCATTGGTGACCTCGCGGTGCACCCGCCAGCGCAGCAGGCTGGCGACGTTGAAGGCCGTCAAGCCGCCCAGCACCGTCAGCATGAGGTCGATCGGCAGCGCCATGCCGAAGCCGTAGTACACGACCTCGATGGTGACGATTTGTCCGACCACGGCGATCCAGCGCAGCTGGATCAGCTGCTGCATGTTCTTCAGGCCGCTGGCGTCGTCGACGCGCGCGGCGGCGGCGACTTCAGTCTGCTGCGTCATGGCGTGGCGTGTCGTGAACGGCTCGGGCATCGCGATCTTCGCTGCTTTCGCGAACCACCCGCCACGCGGCGAACAGCGACATCAGGGCGAGCGCATACCAGGTGAGGGCGTAGACCAGGTGGTGGTTGTGGAAGGCGACGACTGTCAGCCCGCCTTGCGGCCAGACGTGCTCGGGCTGCTGCGGTGACGGTGCCTGCGTCGGTGTCCGTGCCCGGGGCAGCGGCGGCGCAGCCTCGGCGTCGACGAAGTAGGGCGCCGCGCCGGACACACCGCGCGCCGCAGCGATGGCCGCCACATCGCGCGAGAACCATCGGTTGGCGGCCGCATCGTTGTGCCGCAGAAACCCGCCGCCGGGCTCGGTCATCCGCAGCAGTCCGGTGACAGTGACTTCGCCGGTGGGCTGGTTCGCAACGCGAGCGGCGCGATCGACCGCCTCGGGCGGAACGAAGCCGCGATTGACCAGAACGACGGTGCCGTCGGACTGCCGCAAAGGCGTCAGCACCCAGAAGCCCGCGCCGAGTTCGGTGCTGGCCTGCGTCAGTGTCTCCCGGTCGTGCAGAAAGGTGCCGGTCAGGCGCACATACCGGTACTCGTCGGCAGCCGGGTTCACTTGTTGCCAGCGATCGCGCGAAGGCGGCGGCGCAGCCCCGGCGTGCACGCGCTGGTCGACGCGCTCGATGAGATCGAGCTTCCAGCTGCGGCGCTCGACCTGCCAGGTGCCGAGCGCGACGAAGCCGGCAAAAAGCAGCACCGCGCACAGCGCGAGTGCCCACCGCCGTGTCACGGCATGTTCTTCATGTCGTGGGCTGACGGCGGCATCATGTTGGTGTTGAGGTGGTACATCACCCAGATCGATCCGCTCAGGGTGATGACGACCAGCACCAGCGTGAAGACCAGCGCCAGCAGCGACCAGCCGCCTTCCATTTTGGTGTTCATATGCAGAAAATAGATCATGTGCACGACGATTTGCACCACCGCGAAGGCCAGGATCACGAGGGCGGTCGTGCTCGGCTTGTCGAAAGTCTTGGCCATCACCAGCCAGAACGGGATCGCCGTCAGGAACACCGACAGGATGAAGCCCGTCATGTAGCCCTTGAAGGTGCTGTGCGGCGTGCCGTCGTCATGGCCTCCGTGCGCATCGTGCGCGTCGCGCGCCACCAGGTCGCCGTGGTGCGAGTGCGATGTTGCGGGGGGCGTGCTCATTGCAGTGATCCCATCAGGTACACGAAGGTGAAGACGCCGATCCAGACGACGTCCAGAAAGTGCCAGAACATCGACAGGCACAGCAGGCGCCGGCGGTTCTCGGGAACGAGTCCGCCGCGGCCGACCTGCACCATCAGCGTCACCAGCCAGATGATGCCGAAAGTGACGTGCAGCCCGTGCGTGCCGACCAGCGTGAAGAAGGCCGAGAGGAAGGCGCTGCGCTGCGGGCCATTGCCCTCGTGGATGAGGTGGACGAACTCGTACAGCTCGAGGCCGATGAAGGCGCAGCCGAAGAGGCCGGTGATGGCCAGCCAGATCAGCGTCGCCTTCAGGCGGTTGCGCTGCATCTCGAGCATCGCGAAGCCGTAGGTGATCGATGAAAAGAGCAGCATCGACGTGTTGAGCGCGACCAGCGGCAAGTCGAACAGGTCGGCGCCCGATGGCCCTGCCGCGTAGCTGCGGCCGAGCACCGCATACACCGCGAACAGGCACGCGAAGATGAGGCAGTCGCTCATCAGGTACAGCCAAAAGCCGAGCAGCGTGCCGTTCTCGACGTGATGCTCTTCGGGCAGGTAGAAGCGCAGCTTGTCCGGCGCGGCGACGGCAGGGCCGGTCATGGAGGGAGCGGCGTACTCAGACATGGGAGGCCAGCAGTCGGGTGCGGTCGCCTTCGATGCGGACGACTTCGTCCGCGCCGATATGGAAGTCGCGTTGGTAGTTGAAGGTGTGCGTGATGGCGGTGACGATCAGCGCAAAAAACGACAGCGCTGCCAGCGGCCACATGTGCCAGATCGCCGCGAAGCCGAACACCGCGCTGAGCCCCGCCAGCACGATGCCTGCCCAAGTGTTCTTCGGCATGTGGATCGGAATGAAGCCTTCGAGCGGCCGCTCGTAGCCGCGCTTCTTCATGTCGTGCCAGGCGTCGCCTTCATGCACCACCGGCGTGAAAGCGAAGTTGTAGGAAGGCGGCGGCGACGAGGTCGACCATTCGAGCGTGCGGCCGTTCCACGGGTCGCCGGTGCGGTCGCGCAAGGCCTCGCGGTCGCGGAAGGTGACGACCAGCTGAATGATCATCGCGAGGATGCCGCCGGCGATCAGCAGTGCACCGAACGCGGCGATGACGAACCAGATCTGCAGCGAAGGGTCTTCGAAATGGCTCATGCGGCGCGTCACGCCCATCAGGCCCAGCACGTAGAGCGGCATGAAGGCGAACCAGAAGCCGGTGAGCCAGAGCCAGAACGAGACCTTGCCCCAGAACGGATCGAGCTTGACGCCGGTCGCCTTGGGGAACCAGTAGTTGATGCCGGCGAACGCGCCGAACACCACGCCGCCGATGATCACGTTGTGGAAGTGGGCGATCAAAAAGAGGCTGTTGTGCAGCACGACGTCGGCCGGCGGCACGGCCAGCAGAACGCCCGTCATGCCGCCGATGGTGAAGGTGACCATGAAGCCGATGGTCCACAGCATCGGCACTTCGAAGCGGATGCGCCCGCGGTACATGGTGAACAACCAGTTGAAGATCTTCGCCCCGGTGGGGATCGAGATGATCATGGTCGTGATGCCGAAGAACGAGTTGACGCTGGCGCCCGAGCCCATCGTGAAGAAGTGGTGCAGCCACACGAGGTACGACAGGATGGTGATGACGATGGTCGCGTACACCATCGACGCGTAGCCGAAGAGGCGCTTGCCGGAGAAGGTCGACACCACTTCGGAGAACACGCCGAAGAGCGGCAGGATCAGGATGTAGACCTCCGGGTGGCCCCAGATCCAGATCAGGTTGACGTACATCATGGCGTTGCCGCCGAGGTCGTTCGAGAAGAAATTGGTGCCGACGTAGCGGTCGAGCGAGAGCAGGCCGAGCACGGCGGTCAGCACCGGGAAGGCGGCGACGATCAGCACGTTGGTGCACAGGGCAGTCCAGGTGAAGATCGGCATCTTCATCAGGCCCATGCCGGGTGCGCGCATCTTCACGATGGTCGCGATCAGGTTGATGCCCGAGAGCAGCGTTCCGACCCCCGCGATCTGCAACGACCATATGTAGTAGTCGACCCCCACGTCAGGGCTGTACGCGATGCCCGAAAGCGGCGGATACGCCAGCCAACCGGTGCGCGCGAACTCGCCGACGAAGAGCGACATCATCACCAGCACCGCGCCGCTGACCGTCATCCAGAAGCTGAAGTTGTTGAGGAACGGAAAAGCCACGTCGCGCGCGCCGATCTGCAGCGGCACCGCGAAGTTCATGAGCCCGGTGACCAATGGCATCGCGACGAAGAAAATCATGATCACACCGTGGGCTGTGAACACTTGGTCGTAATGGTGCGGCGGCAGGAAACCGTCGGATGCGCCGAACGACATCGCCTGTTGCGCCCGCATCATGATGGCGTCCGAAAAGCCGCGAAGCAGCATGATCAGACCCAAGATGATGTACATGATCCCGATTTTCTTGTGGTCGATGCTGGTGAACCACTCGCGCCACAGATAGCCCCAGACCTTGAAGTACGTGAGCCCGGCGACCACGGCGATGCCGCCGAGTGCGACAGCGATGAACGTGTAGAGCAGGATCGGCTCGTGGTACGGGATCGCCTCCCAGGTGAGGCGGCCGAAGACGAGCTTCGTGATGTCGAGATGGTCGAACATTGTTTTTATTGCGGACGCGAAATGGAGGCTGGCGGAATGGCGGGGGAGCTGAGCGTCGCGTTGAAGGCGTCGGGCAAGTCGTTGACGCTGCACATGGCTGCGACATAGGTGCGGCCGGGCTTGCCGTCGAGCCCAGCCTTGGAGGCGATGTTGTAGCTGCCGGGCTTGCCGAGGCCGCCGTCGGTGTCGATCGCCATCATGTCTTTCATGCACATCTTGCCGGCCTCGACGCAGCGGTTGAGGATGGCGTCGTACAGGCCGGGCGCCACTGTGCCGTAGCGGCTTACGGGCACGTTCTCGCTCGGCTTTTCAAGTTCGAGGTAGCCGGTGCGGCTGAGTTCGGTACCGGCCTTTTCCGCCTTGGCGGTCGCGACCCACTTGTCGAAGTCGCCTTCGCTCAGGCCATGAAACTTGAAGCGCATGCCCGAGAAACCGGCGCCGCTGTAGTTGGCCGAAAAGCCTTCGAACTCGCCCGGCTTGTTGATGACGGCGTTGAGCTTGGTTTCCATGCCCGGCATGGCGTAGATCTGGCCGGCCAGCGCGGGAATGAAGAACGAATTCATCACTGACGACGCGGTGATCTTGAACAGGATGGGCCGGTCGACCGGTGCCGCGAGTTCATTGACCGTGGCAATGCCTTGTTCCGGATACAAAAAGAGCCACTTCCAGTCGAGCGCTACGACTTCGACCACCAGCGGCTCGACTTCGCCCGAAATCGGCCTTGCACTGTCGATCCGGCTCAGCGCCCGGTACGGGTCGAGCGTGTGGGTGCTGATCCAGGTGATCGCGCCCAGCGCGATGATGATGAGCAGCGGCGCCGCCCAGATCACCAGTTCGAGCTGGGTCGAGTGATCCCAGTCGGGGTGGTACGTGGCGTCTTTGTTGGCCTCGGATTTGCGGTAGCGCCAGGCAAAGAGCAGGGTCAGCACGATCACCGGAACGATGATCAGCAGCATCAGCAGCGTCGAGACGACGAGCAGGTTGCGTTGCTGCACGGCGACGTCGCCCGAGGGGTTCATCAGCACCATGTTGCAACCCGTCAGCAGGGCGACGGCAGGCAGCAACAGCAGTCCGCGAAGTTTCTTGAGGTGGGGCATGCCGGACAAAAGTGATGGACTTGATCTGGAGGATCTGGGAACGGAGCAGAATCTACGCCGATCAGGGTGTTCCCGGCATTGGACGTTTTGTCCTATGGCAACTTTCTCCAAGCAGTGCGACCCTGTGGTGTCCGGATGACACAACACCTTAAACACGAGCAAGCATGATGTCCAGCGCCACTCAACACCACCACGAGCTATCGCCGCGCGGCATGGAAGAGGACACCCGGCGCGTCACGGCCGACCACTCCGGCATCGCACCGAGCGAGATCGCCGTCGGCGTCATCATCGGCCGCGCGTCCGAGTATTTCGACTATTTCGTCTATGGGATCGCCTCGGTACTGGTGTTCCCTTCGGTCTTTTTCCCGTTCGCGCAGCGGCTCGAAGGCACGCTCTACGCGTTCGTCGTGTTCTCGTTCGCCTTCATCGCGCGGCCGATCGGCTCGATCGCCTTCATGGCCATCCAGGACCGCTACGGGCGGGGCATCAAGCTCACCGCGGCACTCTTTCTGCTGGGCTTCTCGACGGCCGGCATGGCCTTCCTGCCCGGCTACACCAGCCTCGGCTTCGCCTCGATCGTGCTGCTGTCGCTGCTGCGGTTTTTCCAGGGCATCGCGCTCGGCGGCTCGTGGGACGGCCTGCCGTCCTTGCTGGCGCTGAACGCGCCGCACGCGCGCCGCGGCTGGTACGCGATGATTCCGCAGCTCGGGGCGCCGATCGGCTTCATCATCGCCAGCGGGCTCTTTCTGTTCCTGTACGCCAACCTGTCGGCGCGCGACTTTCTCGATTTCGGCTGGCGCTATCCGTTCTACGTGGCCTTTGCCATCAACGTGGTGGCGCTCTTCGCGCGGCTGCGGCTGGTGGTCACCAACGAATACGAGCATTTGCTCGAAGAGAACAAGCTCGAGCCGGTGCCGGTCGGGGAACTGCTCAAGGCACGCGGCTCCAATCTGCTGATCGGCGCTTTTGCCGCCTTGGCGAGCTACGCGCTCTTTCACCTCGTGACCGTCTTCCCGCTGTCGTGGATGACGCTCTATTCGACGCAGACGGTCGAAGACGTGCTGGTCATCCAGATGTACGGCGCCGCCATCTGCATCGTGGGCGTGGTCGTTTCGGGGTGGATCGCCGACCGTTATGGGCGCCGCAACACGCTCGGCACGCTGGCCATCCTGATCGGCGTGTTCAGCCTGTTCGCGCCCTGGCTGCTCGGCGGCGGACCGGTGCTGCAAGACCTGTTCATCCTGGTCGGCTTCGGGCTGCTCGGCTTGTCTTATGGGCAGGCAGCGGGCGCGGTCACGGCCAACTTCGAGGCGCAATACCGCTACACCGGCGCCGCGCTCACGTCCGACCTGGCCTGGCTGGTCGGCGCCGCCTTCGCGCCGCTGGTGGCGCTCGGCCTGTCGGCCCGTTTCGGGCTTGTCGCGGTCAGCGTCTACCTGCTGTCGGGTGCGGTCTGTACGCTGATCGCGCTGCGGATCAACCGGGCACTTGAAATCCGCGACTGACCGGGACCGACCGCGCGATTGTTCCCGCGCGCGTGGGCCTATTCGGTCCGCTGCTGCAGATGCCGACCAACGGTGCGATGCTCCGCCCATGTCAAACTGACATCCAACAACAGGTTCGGGGGAAGCGTATGGCAGGGTTCCAGGTAGACGAGATCGTGAGCGGCCTGCATCAGGTGCGGCGCAATTGGCGCGAGTCGCAAAAGCGTTCGCAGGAGGGCGGCGAGCGCGAGCTGCCGTCGCGCGACGTGATGGCCGAGGTGGTCGAGGCGCTCACCGGCGCGCTGTTTCCGATGCGGCTCGGCCCGACGGATCTGCGGCAGGAAAGCGAAGACTTCTACGTCGCGCACACGCTCGACGCCGCGCTGCACCAGCTGCATGCACAAGCCACACTGGAACTCCGGCACACGCTGCGGCATACGGCCGCCGAACTGGCCGAGCTGAGCGCCGATGCCCAGGAGCGCGTTCGCGCCTTCGCCGCCGAGCTGCCCGGCATCCGCACGCTGCTCGACACCGACGTAATGGCCGCCTTTCATGGCGACCCGGCCGCGCGCAGCGTCGACGAGGTGCTGCTGTGCTACCCCGGCGTGCTGGCGATGATCCACTACCGCATGGCGCACCCGCTCTACAAGCTCGGCCTGACCTTGCTGGCGCGCATCGTGGCCGAGCGGGCGCATGCGCAGACCGGCATCGACATCCATCCGGGCGCAAAGATCGGTGCCGGTTTTTTCATCGACCATGGGACGGGTGTCGTCATCGGCGAGACGGCCGTCATCGGCGAACGCGTGCGGCTCTACCAGGCCGTCACGCTCGGCGCCAAGCGCTTTCCGACCGATGGCGAGGGCCATCTCAAGAAGGGCCTGCCGCGGCATCCGGTGCTCGAAGACGAGGTCGTGATCTACGCGGGCGCGACCATCCTCGGGCGGGTGACCATCGGCAAGGGCGCCACCATCGGCGGCAACGTGTGGGTGACGCAAGACGTGCCGCCAGGCTGTAGCGTGACGCAGGCGCAATCGCGTGAAGTGACGCGCGAACCGGGCGTCGCGCCGCCTGGCCTCGTGCGGAGCTGAGGGTTCACAATGACTTCCATGAACGCACAAAACTCTTCCCCCAAGGCCAACCCGCTGCTGGCGCCGGACGGTGCCACCGACCACATCCACGGCTCGAAAACGGCGCGCGTCACACTCGTCGAGTACGGCGACTTCGAATGTCCGTCTTGCGGGCAGGCGCACTCGGCATTGAAGATCATGCTGGCGCATTTCGGCTCGGACCTGCGCTTCGTGTTCCGTCATTTTCCGCAGCGCGAGGCGCACCCCCACGCGGAGCTGGCGGCCGAAGTGGCCGAGGCGGCCGGCGCGCAAGGCAAGTTCTGGCAAATGCACGATCTGCTGTTCGACCATCAGCAGCACCTCGACGAAAAGCACCTGCACCAGTACGCGCAGCAACTGGAGCTCGACATCCCGCGCTTCGAGAACGAAATGCGCGACCACGTCTATCTGCAGCGCGTGCAGGAGCAGGTGGCCGGCGCCGAGCGGCTGCACGTGCGCGCCACGCCGACCTTCTACGTGAACGGTGTTTTCACCGACGTGTCGTTCGGCCTGGAGCATCTGCACCAGGCGATCGAGAAAGCGCTTTCGGCGGGCTGAGCCGGTCGGCGGCCGAGGCCTTACTTCGTCGCCGCCGGTGCGGCCGCGGCGGCCAAACGCTCGCGTTGTGCCTCGTAGGTCTTCAGGTGAACGTACGCCGTGCGCAAGGCGGACGGCGCCGGCCTTGCGGCACCGCTCTGCTTGGCGGCGCGCCCCAGCAGATCGCCGACGATGTGATCGGCCTCGATCGCGGCACCGCGCGCAATGTCTTTGTACA
>JAQGMP010000469.1 GCA_028292285.1 Variovorax sp.
GGTTGCCCAGATCGGGCGCGTGGCCGAACTTGTCGTTCAGCCGGATTTCGGCAATGCGGGGGATGTTGCGCAGGGCCTCGGCCCGCTCGAAGTCGGGATGGTGGTCCAGCCGGCGCTCGAAGGTGGCCATGATCTCTGCCTTGTCCAGCCCCAGGCCGCGCGGGCCGCGCACCGCCAGGATGAAGGGAAAGCCGAATTTTGCCTGGTAGTCGGCGTTGAGCTGCCTGATGCGCGCCAGCTCCCCGGGCGTGCAGTCGGTCAGCCCGGCCTTGCGCTGCTCGTGGGTGGACTCGGCGGTCAGCGCGCCGGCCTGCATGGCTTTGCCCGCCAGTTCCGGGTGGGCGCGGATCAGGCCCAGCTGCGCTTCCCGTCCTGCATTGCGCACTATCTGCGCCAGCGCCAGCTTGAGCGCGTCCAGGCTGGCGAATGGGCGCTGGCCCCAGGCCTGCTCGGCAATCCAGGGCGAATGCTCATAGGTGCCGTCGAGCAATGCCACGGCTTCGTCGGCCGTGGCCGCGTTGATTCGATCGATGCTGATTGCCATGCCGTGTCTCCGCGTGTTCAGGCGCCGGCCGGCGCGAAGGGATGCGTCTGCTTCCAGTGCCGCGCGATGTCGATGCGGCGGCAGATCCATACGCGCTCGTGGCCTTGCACGTAGTCCAGAAAGCGCTTGAGCGAGCCGATGCGCCCTGGCTTTCCGAGCAGGCGGCAATGCATGCCGATGCTCATCATCTTCGGCGCCTCTTCGCCTTCGGCATAGAGCGCGTCGAAGCTGTCCTTCAAATAGTTGAAGAAATGCTCGCCGGTGTTGAAGCCTTGCGCCTGCACGAAGCGCATGTCGTTGCAGTCGAGCGAGTAGGGCACCACCAGATGCGGTGCGACGGTGCCGTCGGTCCTGGTCACTTCCATCCAGAAAGGCAGGTCGTCGCCGTAATAGTCGCTGTCGTACTCGTAGCTGCCTTGGTCGACGACAAGCCGCCGCGTGTTGGGGCTGTCGCGGCCGGTATACCAGCCGACGGGCCATTGGCCGCCCGTCATGTCGCGAATGACGTGCGTGCCGATGTCGATGTGGCGCTTTTCCGTGGCCGCCGGCAGGTTCTGGTAGTGGATCCAGCGCAGTCCGTGGTTGGCGATTTCGTAGCCGTTCTTCATGAACGTCTCGAGCAGATCGGGGTAGCGCTGCAGCGCCATGCCGACGCCGAAGACCGTCATCGGCAGGCCGCGCGATTCGAACTCGCGCAGGATGCGCCAGACGCCGGCGCGCGAACCGTATTCGTACATCGACTCCATCGTCATGTGGCGGTTTTCGTAGGCTTGGGCAGTGACGAGTTCCGACAGAAACGTCTCGGAGGTCGGGTCGCCGTGCAGCGGGTTGTTCTCGCCGCCCTCTTCGTAGTTCAAGACGAACTGCAATGCGATCTTGGCCTGACCGGGCCATTGCGCGTGCGGTGGGTTTCGGCCGTAGCCGACCATGTCGCGCGGATAGATCACGGGCTGGCGGTCGGGTTCGTTGTCTTGGGTGGCGGTCATGCGTGGCTCCGGTGGCGCGGTCTCAGGACAGTGCCAGGGTGATGTCGTGGGTCGGAATCTTGCGATCGAAAACGAGATGGGCCTCGACGTGCTCGAGGTGTTCGGCCATGAGGCGCACGGCGCGTTCTTCGTCCTTGGCGGCCAGTGCCTTCACGATGTCGGCGTGCTCCTCGTTCGAGTGCTCGGCAGCGCTGGTGGTCTGGTACATGAGCGTGATGAGGGCGCAGCGGGAGACCAGCTCGCCGAGCATTTGCGCCAGCACCTCGTTGCCCATCAATTCGGCCATGCGCACATGAAAGTCGCCGAGCAGTTCGGTGCGGTCGGAGATGTCTTCACCCGCGACCGCGGCTTTTTCCAGCGCGACGTGCTCGCGCAGTGCCTTGATCTTGGCGGGTGTCACGTTCTGCACGAACTCGCGCGTCATCGATGTCTCGAGCATGCGGCGCACCGCGAACACCTGGCGCGCCTCGTCGACCGCCGGTGCCGCCACGAAAGCGCCGCGCGCCGGTTCGAGCCGGATCAGCCGGTTTTGCGAAAGCTGGAACAAAGCTTGCCTCACCAGCGTGCGCGAAACACCGAAGTGGTCTGCCAGCTTTTGTTCGGCGAGCTTGCTGCCGGGCTGCAGACGGTGCTCCACTATGGCTTTGGTCAGCGCATCGACGATGGCGCGGGTGCTCGACAAGGTGGCGGGGGCATACATGTTTTTGATGATAGACCCAAAGCCGGTAACTGTATACACTTTTGTCCACCGGTTTTATTCGACGTCTGATCGACGTCTTTTCAGGAGTACCCCATGGGCTTGAGCACACACGTACTGGACACGATGCACGGCGCGCCTGCCGTTGGCATGTCGGTCGCGCTGTACACCACCGAAGGCGACACCGCCACGCTGGTGCGGCGCTTCGCCCTCAACGTCGATGGGCGCAGCGACGGCCCCCTCTACGACAACAACACCATCAAAGTCGGCACCTACCGGCTGGTGTTCGACGTGGCGGCGTACTTCAAGACCCTTGGCGTCGCGCTGCCCGAGCCCAACTTCTTGAACCGCGTGTCGCTCGACTTCGGCGTCGCGCACACCGACCAGCACTATCACGTGCCGCTGCTGGTGAGCCCCTGGGCCTACTCGACCTACCGCGGCTCCTGACCGCAGAGCTTGATGAAGCTGCGGACTCTAGAGCTGCCCCTCGGTGAGCGTGTCGAGCTGAAAATGCCCGCCGCGATCCCACAGCCAGGTGTCGGTCCAGGTGACCTTGCCGATGCGCGTGGCGGCCGGAAAGGGCGAGGCTTCGAGCACAGTCCGTTCGATCTCGGCGATGACTTCGGGCGCATGGTTCGGCGCACGCATCCAGTGCATCGAAAGAACCTTGCCGTTGGTGTCGAGGTTGACCTGCAGCGTGCCGACCGCGTAGAGCAGCGACGGAAGCTTGCCGTCGTAGATGCGGTCCTTGTTGCCTTCGTAGATGTGGCGAGCGGCGTCCTTACGATAGTCGCGCGGCGTCGCGGCGGCGGAAGGGCGCGGGATCTTTCCCACCGTGTTGTCTGCGGCGGCGCGGCTCAGCTGGCCCGGCACCGGCGAGGTGATGGGCGCAGTCGGGTTGGTGCTGCCGCAGCCGGTCAGCCAGGTGGCGCAGAGGAGAGCGGCCGCAAGGCCAGGATGGCGCGGCATCGCCCGGCGCAAGAGAGACTGAAAGTTCATCGGCGGATTTATACCGTGGACGGCCTCACGAACCTGTCGGACGCAACGGCCATTGGCAACCGGAGGTTTCCGCTTTGATCGGCGCGGTCGACGAACTGCTCGCGCGCCTCGCGACCGAAAACGCGGTGCTCGTGCGCGTGACGTCGACCCAAGGCTCGGCCCCGCGCGAGGCCGGCACCTGGATGGCGGTGTGGGCCGACGGCCTGACCGGCACCATCGGCGGCGGGCAGCTCGAATTCCAGGCGACCGAAGAATCGCGGGCCATGTTGGCCGGTGGACCTCCCCTCGGTGGCGTGCGTCGCTACCCGCTCGGCCCCAGCCTGGGCCAGTGCTGCGGTGGCGTGATGTTCCTGTCGTACCAGGTGATCGGCGTCGACGATGCGCCAGCGCTCAAGCGCGAGCTCGTCGCACACCTGCCGCCGGTCGCGCTGTTCGGCGGCGGCCATGTCGGCGCCGCGCTCGGGCGATTGCTCGCGACCTTGCCGTTTTCGGTGCGCTGGATCGACAGCCGCGACGGCGTGTTTCCGTCGGCCTTGCCGGCGCAGATCGACGCCGAACATTCGGAGCCGGTGCAAGACGCCGTGGCCCAGCTGGCGCCCAATTCGCGCGTGCTGATCATGAGCTTCAGCCATGCCGAAGACCTCGACATCGTCATCGCCTGCCTCAGGCGCTTGAGGGAGCGCGACGACCTGCCGTACGTCGGCCTGATCGGCAGCAAGACGAAGTGGGCGACCTTCCGCCATCGGCTCGAAGCGCGTGGTTTTACCGAAGCGGAGATGGCGCGCATCACCTGCCCGATCGGCACGCCGGGCATCCACGGCAAAGAGCCGGAAGTGATCGCTGTGGCGGTGGCGGCACAGTTGTTGCAATCGATGGGCTGACCCTTGCTGACCCTCACTCGGCTCGAAAGAGCGGCCGAAAAACAAGTCTTAACGACCTCATAAAAGTGTATACACTTCGGTTCACAACAAGCCGCAGCGGAGCGAGTTCCACCCACGGAACGGCGTTCGCGGCACTTTCTCTGCTTACAGTGCCCGCGGTGGTGAGCAGGCCCGAACCATTCCGAGGTTGAGCGCAAATGGAAAGTTATTACCTCGACTGGGCCAACCTGCTGCTGCGTTGGGTCCACGTCATCACCGCCATCGCATGGATCGGCGCTTCGTTCTACTTCGTGATGCTGGACAACAGCCTCGAAAAGCCGCTCGACAAGGAGTCGCTCGACAAGGGCGTGGGCGGCGAGCAGTGGGCGGTGCACGGCGGCGGCTTCTACAACATGCAGAAGTACGGCCTGGCGCCCAAGGTGCTGCCCGACCATCTGCACTGGTCGTATTGGGAGAGCTATTCGACGTGGCTCACGGGCTTCTCGCTCTTCACCATGTCGTACCTATGGAACGCCAGCACCTACCTCATCGACAAGAGCAAGATGGACTGGCAGCCCGGCGCCGCGATCGCGGTGGCGCTGGCCTTCTTCGTCGTCTTCTGGATGGTCTACGACAGCATCTGCCAGCTGTTCGGCAAGGGCAAGCACGGCGACACGGTCGTCGGTTTGCTGATCGCCGTGTTCATTGCCTTTGCGACCTGGCTGGCCTGCCAGTGGTTTGCCGGCCGCGCGGCCTTTTTGCTGGTCGGCGCCATGATGGCCACGACCATGAGCGGCAACGTGTTCTTCTGGATCATTCCGGGCCAGCGCAAGAACGTGGCGGCGCTGCGAGAAGGCAAACCGGTCGACCCCGTGCACGGCGTGCGCGGCAAGCAGCGCAGCGTGCACAACACGTACTTCACGCTGCCCGTGCTGTTCGCGATGCTGAGCAACCACTACAGCTTTACCTACGCGCACAAGTACAACTGGGTCGTGCTGCTGCTCATCATGCTGGGCGGCGCAGCCATCCGGCAATTCTTCGTGGTGCGGCATCGCTTCAAGCTGGGCAATGCGGGCAACCCGATTCCGTATGCGATGGTCGGCATCGTGGTGCTCGGCCTGACCATCGTCTGGATGAAGCCGGAGCCTGCCGCTGCGCCTGTCGCGGGCGCCGCGGTGCAGACGGTTGCGTTCAAGGATGTGCAGAAGGTGATCGAGCAGCGGTGCTACATGTGCCATGGCGCGACGATGCAGATGAAGAACGTGCGGCTCGATTCACCGGAGCTCGTGGCGCAGCATGCGCAGAATGTTTATCAGCAGGTGGTGGTGACGAAGATCATGCCGATGAACAACGCGACGGGCATTACCGATGACGAGCGGGCGCTGATCGGGAAATGGTTTCTGGCTGGGGCCAAGACGAACTGATTCCGTAGGGGTCGCCTCCCGCGCGCGCACATTGCAAGCCGGCAATTCCCCATACCCCGGCACAAATTTTGCATGTACAACGTGACTTAATTCCTCTCACGTCGGACCAGGCCACGTACGCGCACACCCGCCATGGAACTCAACTATTCGACCAACGCAGTCGCGGCGGGGCATCGCTTCGAATACTGGAGCGACGTTGTCTGCAGCCACTTCATTCCGGCGTCGAGCCGCGTGTCGAACCGCGAGAACTTCAGTGCGCGTTTCGCGGTGCGCGCGCTTGGCAGCTTGACCCTCGCCGAGATGTCTTCGCCGCAGCATTACTGGGAGCGCACGCCGCAGCATCTGCGAACAGGCCCCAATGAGGATTTCATGCTCAGCCTCATGGTGGCGGGCCGCGGCTTTCTGTCGCAGTCGGGCCGCGACGTGCTGCAGCGGCCCGGCGACATCGCGCTGTACGACGCGGCGCGCCCGTTTTCATACGACCTCGAACCGCAGTCGGTGCTGTTGCTGCGCGTGCCCCGAAAGCAATTGCTCTTTCGCGTGCCCGAGGCTGAAAAGCTGACGGCGATGCGGCTCGGAGAGGGCCATTCGATCTCGATCCTGCTCGCCAGCATGATGCGTGAAGCCGCCGTCATCGACCTGCCCGCGAACCAGGGCGCGCAGGTGCCGTTGGCGGCGTCGCTGCTCGACATGCTGGCAGTCGTGCTGCAGTTGCAGGTGGCGGGGGGCACGCCGGCGCTGTCGCCGCGCGAGGCGTTGTTCAAGTCGGCGCAGGACTTCATCAGCGAACATCTGGACGACTGCGAACTCGACGTCGAACGCATCGCGGCCGCGCAGCATGTGTCGGCCCGCACCATGACGCGTGTCTTCGCCGAGCATGGCACCACGCCGATGCATTGGCTTTGGCAGCGCCGCCTCGAAGCCAGCCATTGCGCGCTGGTCGAGGGCCGCGTGCAGCAGGTGACGCAGGCGGCTTTCCAGAACGGTTTCAGCGACCTCTCGCATTTTTGCCGGGTCTTCAAGAAGGCCTACGGCACGACGCCGCATACCTTGCTTCGGCCGCACTGACCGCGCACTGACCGGCTGCGCACCGCGGGCCGCCGTGGCTCGTGCAGGCCATCGCGTTGGCGATTCCAGCCAAGCCCCGTGAGGCATTGCTCCCTATCGTCGAGTCCACACGATTCGATGGAGACAACGACGATGCCCACAACAGAGCCCTCGACCGGGGTCATCGGGGCCACCGGCGTGGCCGAGGCGGCGACGCTCGCGGCCCACGCCGCCTTGCCGCTCGGCGCCGACCGGCTCGCCGCGGTTGCGGCCATTCTCTCGGCCTGGCTGCCGGATGCCGATGCACTCAGCCGCAAGATGAGCGCACCGCAATACCAGGGCCTGATGCCGATCACGGTGCTTGCACCCGCGCATGCAGCCGATGCAGTCGATGCGACCGGTGCCGGCGAGGCCGCACCATGAGCGGGTTGCTCGACATGACCCTGGCCGAAGCCGCGCGGCTGGTGCGTGCGCGCAAGGTCTCGCCGGTCGAGCTGGTGCAGGCCTCGCTCGCCCGCATCGCGGCGCACGACGGCGTCCTGAAATCGTTCATCACCGTCTTCGAAGAGCAGGCGATGCAGGTCGCCAAAGCCGCCGAACTGCTGTCGGGCGCGGGCCATGAGCTGGGGCCGCTGCAGGGCATTCCGGTCGCGCTGAAAGACAACGTCGCCGTGCGCGGCACCCGCACCACCGCCGGCAGCAAAGTGCTCGCCGACTGGTTGCCCGAAGACGATGCGACCGTCACGACGAAGCTGCGGCAATCCGGCGCGATCTTCATCGGCAAGACCAACATGCACGAGTTCGCCTGGGGCGGCACCTCGGCCAATCCGCACTACGGGTCGGTGCGCAATCCGTGGGACACGTCGCGCTTTCCGGCGGGCTCGAGCGGCGGCTCGGCGGTGGCGGTGGCGAGCCGGTTCTGCTTCGGCGCGGTCGGCACCGACACCGGCGGATCGATCCGCTTGCCGGCGGCCGTCAACGGCATCGTCGGCTTGCGGCCGAGCTACGGGCGCGTCAGTAACCACGGTGTGATTCCGCTCGCATGGAGCATGGACACGGTCGGCCCGATGGCGCGCACGGT
>JAQGMP010000517.1 GCA_028292285.1 Variovorax sp.
GATTTTGAGAAGCGAGATGCACCGGCCGTCGGGCGCATAGCTGTGACAAATGCCGGACCCTTCGGTCGAGCCGATTCCTTTGCCGCCGATCGAATTTCGCGCGCTGGTGCCGCTCGAAGAGCACGAGGCGTCGTACTTGGCGGCGTCGGCCAGCACGGCGAGCTTTTGTTGAATATCCACTGTATGAATTTACAGTGACGCCTGAGTTCAGGCCAGACCGTCCGTCCCCCGGATCTCGTTCATCCCGGCTGCACTGCCTGTTTGCGTTGCGGCGAGCTTCTTCGCGTTGACTTCCATCAGCAGGTAGAGCGCAGCCGCGATGGCCAGCGGTGCCCAGTAATACATTGCCCGATAGCACAGCACCGCCGCGATCAACGCGCTGTTGCCGAGCGGCGGCGAGAGCACGGCGATGAACACCGCTTCGAGCACGCCGAGCCCGGCCGGAACACGCGACAGCAAGCCGGCGACCGCGCCGATCAGCAAGACGCCGAGCGCCATCGGATAACTGACCTTGCCGAGCAGCAGCACGTACATCGTGGCACCCATCACGGCCCAGTTGGCGCACGACAGCGCCAGCTGGACCCATGCCACGCGCAGGGCGGGCAGCGCGATGTCCTGACCGCGGACCGTCCATTCACGGCGCTTCGAGAAGGCGCACAGCAGCAGGTAAGCGACAGCGATCAGCACGAGTACGCCGCCGACGGCTCTCAATGCGCCGGTGCCCAGATGCCAGGTGGGCGGAAGCGCGAGCGGCCAGATCAGGAAGGCGAGGCCCGCCAGCAAGAAGTAGCCGAGCCAGTTGGTCAGCATGCTGCTGCCGACGATGCGGGCGATGGTCGCCGGCTCGAGCCCCAACCGCGAATACAAACGAACGCGCATGCCCAGCGCGCCGACGATGGTGCCGAGATTGAGGTTGAACGCGTAGCTCACGAAGGCGATGGCCATCACCGTCGGCGCCGGCAATGTATGGCCGGTGTAGTGCCGGCCGACGAGATCGAAGGTGCTGTAGATCAGGTGGCTCGTTGCGGCCAGCACGGCGCCGAGCAGCAGGACCTTGAGCGGGTACGCGCGCAACGTCGTCATCACTTCGGACCAGTCGATGGCACGCGCCTGGATCACGAGCAAGGTGATGACGAATGCCAGAAAGCCCAGCACCGCGATGCGCTTGGCCCACGGCCACCACGGCTTGCTCGTGACGCGGACGATCCAGGAGCGCGCCTGCTGATTTTGTGGCTTCTGTGGCGCGGGCGGCGTCGCCGCGACGGCCGTCATGCGGCAGCGTCCGTCTGCGTGGCGCCCGCGGTCGCGCTGCCGCTGCCCGACGCGCCGGGCTCGACCCGTTCCAGCCGCGGCGCATGGCGTGGCAGCCACCGGATCCACGACGGATACCAGCGCAGCAAGTGAAAGATGACGAAGCTGCGAACCAGCCGCCAGCCGCTCCACTCGGTCAGGTCGGATGTCTGGATCTGCTTGCAGCTGACCTCGACCAGTTTGTCGAGCCGTTCGGCCAGCACGCCGTTGAAGGCGCGGTCGCGCACGATCACGTTGGCTTCGAGGTTCAGCGACAGGCTCAGCGGATCGAGATTGCTCGACCCCACGGTGCTCCAGCGGTCGTCCATCAAGGCGACCTTGCCGTGCAGCGGCCGCTCGCAGTATTCGTAGATGCGCACGCCCGCATGCAACAGGTGGTGATACAGCATGCTGGCGGCGGTCTTCACGATCGGCATGTCGGGCTCGCCCTGCAGGATGAGCCGCACATCGACGCCGCGGCGCGCCGCGCGCCGCATCTCCTGAATAAGCCGATAGCCGGGAAAGAAGTACGCGTTGGCGATGACGACGCGATGCTTTGCGGCGCGAATGGCGGCGCGATAGTGGCGCTCGATGTCGTTGGTGTGCCGCCGGTTGTCGCGGCTCACGAAGAGCACGTCCGCCGAGCCGGAGGGCTGCGTGATGTGCTCGTCGACGTGTTCCTTCGCGGCCCGCAACCGGCGCCGGAACCAGCTCGCGCCCTTGCCGCCCACCGCGATCGCATGCAGCACGAAGCGGTGGATCTCCACCACGATCGGGCCGGTGAGTTCGACCACGTAGTCCTGCTTGGACTTGGGCCCGTGAGCGATCAGGTGATCGACCGAGTAATTGATGCCGCCGACGAAGGCACGCGAACCATCGATGACGACGATCTTGCGATGCATGCGCCGGAAGATATTCAGCCGCTGCCCGAAGACGCGCCGGCCCGGGTCGAACACCCGGACCTTGACGCCGGCCGAGGTGAGCGAGCCCATGAATTCCGGCGACAGATCGGGCGAGCCAAAGCCGTCGATCATCAAATCGACCTTGGCGCCGCGGCTGGCCGCCGACACCAGTGCATCGCGCAAGCCCAGGCCGACCTCGTCTTCGAACAGGATGAAGGTCTCGACGATGACTTCGCGTTCGGCCTTGGCGATCAGCCCGAACACGCGCGGAAAAAACTCCTCGCCGTTCTCCAGCAGGTCGATCGTGTTGCCGGCGATCCAGTGCGCGCTCATCGTGTGGCCCAGAACCGCTTACAGCGAAATATCGGCGACCAGCGGCGCATGGTCGGACAGATGCGACCAGGGCTTGCGCGGCAGCACGACGGGCGAATGCACGCCCGCATTGCGCACGTAGATGCGGTCGAGCGGCAGGATCGGGAAGCGCGCCGGGAACGTGCGTGCCGCGCTGCCGTTGGCCTGCACGAACACTTCATGCAACGCAGCGCCTTGTTCGAGAATTTCATGCGCGCGGCCGCGCCAGTCGTTGAAGTCGCCGGCGACGACCAGCGGCGCGTCCGCAGGCACCTCGTCGCGCACGATGTGGCAGAGCAGTTCGAGCTGCTGCAACCGATGAGATTCGGCCAGGCCCAGGTGCGCGCAGATCACATGCACTTCACCGACACGGCCCGGCACGCGCAAGGCGCAATGCAGCAGCCCGCGCTTCTCTGGCCCCGCGATGGAGATGTCGTGGTTGGTGTGGCTCACGATCGGAAACTTCGACAGGACCGCGTTGCCGTGATGCCCTTTGGGATACACCGCGTTGCGCCCGTAGGCGAACTGCGGCCAGATCGTGTCGGCGAGGAATTCGTAGTGCGGCGCCTCGGGCCAGTTGCTGTGCTTGCGGGCGTGGCGGTCATGCGTGCCCTGCACTTCCTGAAGAAACAC
>JAQGMP010000548.1 GCA_028292285.1 Variovorax sp.
CCGATCACGATCGAAGGCGCCGACAGCAGGATGTCGTTGACGAAGCGCGTCACTGCCGACAGCCAGCCCTTGGGGTTGTATTCGGCCAGGTAGATGCCGGCCATGATGCCGATCGGCGTGCCGACGAAAGTGGCCATGGCCACCATCACCAGCGAGCCGAAGATTGCATTGGCGATGCCGCCCGCCTCGTTCGGCGGCGGCGTCATCTCGGTGAAGGTCGCGATGGCGAGACCGCCGATGCCCTGGCGCAGCGTCTCCCAGAGAATCCACACCAGCCAGAACACGCCGAACGCCATCGCGGCGAGCGACAGCGTCAGCGCGAGCTGGTTGATGCGCTTGCGCCCGGCGAACTTGGCCGCGCGCGTTTCGTTGAGCGCCTTGGCGCTCAAGAGGCGTTCTGCCGTCGTCATGACTTCGTTCCTTCGCTCTTCTTCATGCGTTGCAGCAATAGCTTCGACAAGGTCAGCACAACGAAGGTGATGAAGAACAGCACCAGGCCGAGGTACATCAACGCCGCCTGATGCAAACCTGCACCGGCTTCGGCGAACTCGTTGGCCAGTGCCGAGGTGATGCTGTTGGCAGCCTCGAAGACCGACAGCGAATTGAGCTGGTTGGTGTTGCCGATGACGAAGGTCACGGCCATCGTTTCACCGAGCGCGCGGCCGAGGCCGAGCATGATGCCGCCGACGACGCCGGCCTTGGTGTAAGGCAGCACGACACGCGACACGACTTCCCAAGTGGTCGACCCCAGGCCGTAGGCCGACTCTTTCAGCAACGCAGGCGTCACTTCGAACACGTCGCGCATCACCGAAGCGATGAACGGAATGATCATGATCGCCAGGATGATGCCGGCCGACAAGATGCCGATGCCGACCGGGGGGCCGGAAACCAGCGCGCTCAGGTACGGAATGCCGGCAAACGCCTTTTGCAAGGGCTGCTGCACATACTGCGCGAGGATCGGGCCGAACACCAGCAAACCCCACATGCCGTAGACGATCGACGGCACCGCTGCGAGCAATTCGATGGCCGTGCCCAGCGGGCGCTTGAGCCACGACGGCGACAGTTCGGTCAAAAACAGGGCGATGCCGAAGCTCACCGGCACCGCGATGACAAGCGCGATGAACGACGTCGCCAGCGTGCCGTAGATCATCACCAGGCCGCCGTACTCGTCCTTGACCGGATCCCAGACGCCGCTGGTCAAAAAGCCGAGGCCGTACTTGGAGATCGCCGGCCAGGCGCCGACGAAGAGCGACAACAGGATGCCGATGAGCATCGCGAGCGTGAGCAGCGCGGCGCCCATGGCGAGCCAACCGAACACGCGGTCGGCCATCGGGCCCGAGCGCGGCTTGTTGCGCGGCGGATTGTTGGAGGTGCGGTCCGCCGCGGAGTCGCGAGAGACGGCGGAGGCGCCAGCGGCGGGAAAGGTAGACGACACGGTGTGTGGCTCCGCGGGAGGCGCGCCGAGCGGTGTACTGCTCATGCGCGCTGGCCCGATTTACTTGAGCGCTGCAGGAGCGACGGTCTTGCCCGACGTGTCCTTGATGTCGCCCCACGACTTGGTGATCGCGGTCTTCACGCTGTCGGGCATCGGCACGTAGTCGAGTTCGTCGGCCGTCTTGTCGCCGCTCTTGTAAGCCCAGTCGAAGAACTTCAGCACGCTGGTCGCGTTGGCTGGCTTGTCTTGCACCTTCTGCATCAGGATGAAGGTCGCGCCGGTGATAGGCCAGGCGTCCTTGCCATTCTGGTTGGTCAGCACTTGATAGAAGGTCTTGTTCCAGTCGGCACCGGCCGCGGCTGCCTTGAAGGCGCCGTCGTCCGGCGACACGACGGTGCCGGCGGCGTTCTGCAGCTGCGCGTAGACCATCTTGTTCTGCTTCACGTAGGCGTACTCGACGTAGCCGATCGAGTTGGGCAGTTGCTTCACGAAAGCGGCCACGCCTTCATTGCCCTTGCCGCCGGTGCCCACCGGCCAGTTGACCGCCGTGCCCTCACCGACCTTGCTCTTCCAGTCGGCGTTGACCTTGCTCAGGTAGTTCGTGAACAGGAAGCTGGTGCCCGAACCATCGGCGCGGCGCACCGGCGCGATCGTCGCATCAGGAAGTGCCAGCGAGCCGTTCAGCGCCTTGATGGCGGGGTCGTTCCACTTGGTGATCTTGCCGAGGTAAATGTCGCCCAGCACCTGGCCGTTGAGCTTGAGTTCGCCCGGCTTCATGCCGGCGATGTTCACGACCGGGATCACGCCACCGATCACGGTGGGAAACTGCATCAGGCCCTTGGTCTTGAGTTCGTCGTCGGTCAACGGCATGTCCGATGCGCCGAAATCGACCGTCTTGGCTTCGATCTGCTTGATGCCGGCGCCCGAGCCGACCGACTGGTAGTTGACCTGCGTGCCGGTCGCCTTGTTGAAGTCGCCGGCCCACTTGGCATACAGCGGCGCCGGGAAGCTTGCGCCTGCACCGGTGACGTTCTGGGCGAAGGCAGGGGACGCTACGAAGGCAGCAGCAGCGGCGATGCCAGCTGCGAAGTTGAAG
>JAQGMP010000568.1 GCA_028292285.1 Variovorax sp.
CCAGGCTGCAGATGCGCTGCCAGCGCCATCGCCACGCGGTGCACAGCGCGGCCGTCGGGCAACATCGCAATGACCACGTTGCAGCCCGCCAGCTCGGCTGCCTGCGCCGCGCACCGGCCACCGAACTCGCGCACGAAGCCTTCGGCACGCGCGCCGTCCGCGTCCATCACGGTCAGGTCGACGCCCGAGCGGAACAGGTTGACGGCCATGCCGCGTCCCATGCGCCCGATGCCGATGAACCCGACCTTCTGGGCGGACGCGTCTGGATGGGTCATGCGCACTGTCGCGTGATGCGAGTTGGTCAGGCGGCCAGCATCGACACCAGCGGCCGGACATCGTCCATGGCCGACAGGTTCTGCAGGGCCGACAGGTAGAGGTCGACCTTGGCCGCGTCCACCGGGTGCGGTGCATAGGCCAGGCAGTCCTCGAAGCGCGCGAGGTGCTGCGCGTCGTTCAAATCGGCACCGGGGAAGCCCGGCGCGATGTCGAGGGAACGCGTGAGCAGCCGGCCATCGTGTGTCGTCACGGCGAGGTCGACGGCGGTGTGGCCCCGCGCGTCGAGTGCCGGATCGGCCACGACGGCGATGCGGTCGATCAACGTCCGCAGCGCCGCGTCGTGAACCTGCGCCGGTGCGAAGTGCGCCAGCTTCGACGACCGCCGCACCAGTGCATTGGCAACGCAATAGCCCGCATTGAACTGCGCATCGACGCGCGGGTTGGCGCCGGGGCTGAAGGCCTTGCCCACCAGCTTGTGCGCATACGGCGGCAAGCGGACTTCGGCGCTGCGCACCTCGTCGGCCTGCAGGCCTTCCGCCACCATCGCCAGCGCCAGCTCCGTCACGCCCTGCGTCACGCCGCAGCTCGGGTACTTCTTGAAGACCACGCGGTGCAGCAGCCAGTCTTCGCCCAGGCCGTTGCCGATGGCCTCGACATCGAGCGTACCGCGGCCGTACAGATGCGCGTAGCCGTAGTGGCCTGTCAGGAAGTTCGCCGGCCCGGTCAGGCCGCGCTGCGCGAGCTGCGCGCACTGCACGCCCGCCTCGGCCACCCAGCCCTGCACCACACGCACGCCGAGCGAGCCGTCGACATGGCTCTGAAAACTGCCGCCGCAGCGGTTGAAGGCGAGCGCCAGCGCATTCAGCGTTTGCGCGGGCGTCAGCTTGAGGATGCGCGACGCGGCCGCCGCGGCGGAGAACACGACGGCGATGCCGGTCGGATCGAAACCGTCGTACTGCGCCTCGCTGAGGTTGAGCCGCGAACTCAGCTCGGCGCCGGCCGCCAGCGCGGCCATGAATTCCGTGCCGCTGCAGCCGCCCGCCAGCTCGGCGGCCGCCAGCGCCGCCGGAAACAATGCGGAGCCGATGTGCGGCCCCGGCGCCATGGCGTCGCAGTAGTCCAGCGCGCGGCACATCGTGCCGTTGAACTGGGCGGCGGCATGCGCCGGCAGCTTGTCGCCGAACACCAGCGTGGTCGCTTGCGGCGAGCCACCGGCCTCGCGCAGCAGGTCGCGCAAGCCGGCAATGCCGTCTTCGGCGGCGCCGGCCACCGCGGTGCCGCTCACGGCCAGCACCATCAGCCGAACCACCCGTTGAGCCGATGCCGGAACGTCCTGCACCTGCAGCCGACAGACGAAGTCGGCAAGCTTTTGTTCGATCAGCATCGCTTCGGCCTCAGTTCTTGCCCTGGGCCGGCGCCGCGCCCCGCGTGATCTCGGTGCCCGACTGGCCCTCGACCCAGCGCGCCAGTTCGCTGACGCTGGCGCCGGGCCCGGCCGCGCGGGACGCCGCCTGCCAGAGCTGCTGCCCGAGCGCGGAGATCGGCGCCGAGGTGCCGGTTTCGCGTGCCAGCGCGTTGGCGATGCCGACGTCCTTCAGCATGAGTTCCAGCTTGAACGGATCGTCGAAGGCACGGCTCAGCACGCGTTGTTCGATGTGCGTCTTGCTGATCCACGACATGCCGGTCGAGACGTTGAGCACCTGCACCATCGCGGCCGGATCGAGCCCGTAGCGCTTGCCGATGACCAGGCCTTCGCTGGTGGCGCTGAAGGTCATCGCGGTGATCAGGTTGTTGATGCACTTCATCGCGTGGCCGCAGCCCAGCGCGCCCAGATGAAAGATCGACGGACCCATGCGCATGAGCAACGGCCGCACGCGCTCCAGGTTTTCCACTTCGCCGCCCACCATGAAGACCAGCGCGGCCTCTTGCGCGCCCCACTGCGCACCGGACACCGGCGCATCGACCATCGCGATGCCGCGCTCCTGCAATGCGGCGCCGGTCTCCTGTGTCAGCCACGGCTCCGACGACGAGGTGTCCAGCAGCAAGGTGCCGGGCCGCCATCCAGCGAGCAAGCCGTCGTCGCCCAAGGCCACCTGTTTGACGACCTGGCCGTTGGGCAGCATCGTGATCACGATGTCGCTTCGTTCCGCCACTTCACGCGGCGTGCGTACCGCCATCGCATTGCCGCCGAGCGTCCTGGCCAGGGCTTGTGCCGTGCCGATGTCGACATCGGCGAGCGTCATGCGATGGCCGGCGCGCGCCAGGTGCGTCGCCATCGGCGAGCCCATCACGCCCAGGCCGATGAAGCCGACATTCAATCCGTTGCTCTCTGAACTCATGATCAACCTCGCCGTTATCGATGGGTCGAGGATGGCAGCGCTCTCCCACCACGGCTTGCATTTGCATGCGTGGATTTGTCTGTCAGTGCAAAGTTGGCAAGCAGGACTGTCTTTGCCGCCAATCGGAGTCAGGGGCGATACGTCGACGCAATCGACGCGATCGACCGGTCGAGC
>JAQGMP010000609.1 GCA_028292285.1 Variovorax sp.
CGGAAAGCAAGAAGAGCGACTTCGGATTGATCGGCCTGGCCGTGATGGGCCAGAACCTGGTGCTCAACGTCGAGAGCCGTGGCTTTCAGGTCAGCGTGTTCAACCGGACGACCGACAAGACCGACGAATTCATCGCGAAGAACCCGGGCAAAAAACTGGTCGGCAGCAAGACGCTCGAAGAATTCGTGCAGAGCCTTGCGCTGCCACGCAAGATCCAGATCATGGTGAAGGCCGGCGCGCCGGTCGACCAGGTGATCGAGCAGCTCATTCCGTTGCTCGACAAGGACGACATCGTCATCGACGGCGGCAACAGCCTGTACACCGACACCGAGCGTCGCGATGCCTACCTGGCCAGCAAAGGCCTGCGCTTTATCGGCGCCGGCGTGTCGGGCGGTGAAGAAGGCGCGCGCAAGGGCCCGGCCATCATGCCTGGCGGGCCGGCGTCGACATGGGAAGTGATGAAGCCGATCTTCGAGAGCATCGCCGCCAAGGTCGACGGCGAGCCCTGCGTGATCCACATCGGCCCGGGCGGTGCTGGCCACTACGTGAAGATGATCCACAACGGCATCGAGTACGGCGACATGCAGCTGATCTGCGAGGCCTACAGCTTGTTCAAAGCGGCCGGCTTCACGACCGATGAAATGGCGGCCATCTTCACCGAGTGGAACGAAGGCGATCTGCAGAGCTACCTGATCCAGATCACCGGCAAGGCGCTCGAACAGAAAGACCCGGAAACCGGCAACGCGCTGGTCGACATGATCCTGGACAAGGCCGGACAAAAGGGCACCGGGCAATGGACGCTGATCAATGCGGCCGAACAGGCGATCGTCATCAGCACCATCAACGCGGCCGTCGAGGCGCGCGTGCTGTCGTCGCAAAAGAAGCAACGCGTCGTCGCGAGCAAGTTGCTGCAAGGCCCGAAGCCGGTGTTCAGCATCGAGAAGAAGGCGCTGGTCGACAAGGTGCACGACGCGCTGTATGCATCGAAGGTCGTGAGCTACACGCAGGGCTTCGACCTCATCAAGACGATGGGCGAAAAGAAGCAATGGGGTTTGGACCTGGGCCGCATCGCGGCGATCTGGCGCGGCGGCTGCATCATCCGCGCGCGCTTCTTGAACCGCATCACCGACGCCTACCGCACCGACGCGGCGCTGACCAATCTGATGCTCGATCCGTTCTTCAAGGACCTGCTCAACAGCACGCAGCAGAACTGGCGCGAAGTGGTGGCGATGGCTGTCGGCAACGGCATTCCGGTGCCGGCTTTCAGCGCGTCGCTGGCCTATTACGACAGCTACCGCGCCGAGCGTTTGCCAGCCAATTTGCTGCAGGCACAACGCGACTTTTTCGGTGCGCACACTTACGAGCGGGTCGACAAACCCGAAGGCCAGTTCTTCCATACTGCGTGGCCTGAAGTCATCGGCTGAGCCCGGGCAACGCGTCACGGCGATGACCCAGCCTTTCAGCCGCTATCCCGCCCATCTGGTCGAGGACTGGCAGCTGAAAGACGGAACGCCGGTGCGCATCCGGCCGATTCGCGCCGACGATCTCGCCATGCACACGCACTTCGTGCATGGCTTGTCGCCATCGACCGGTTATGCGCGACTGTTGTCTCCGCGCATGCCGCAAGAGGCCGAGCTGCGGCACATGACCGACATCGACTACGAGCGCGAGTTGGCGCTGATTGCCACGACACCGCTCGATGGTCACGAGCACCAGATGGGCGTCGTGCGGTACGTTCGCGGCGACACGCCAGAGACCAGTGACATCGCCGAGTTCGCGATCGTCATCGGTGACGTCTGGCAACGCCGCGGACTCGCAGAAAAATTGTTGCGTCGCCTGATCGAGGCAGCACGCAGCGCGGGCGTCGCAACGCTGGCCGACATCACGCTCTACGACAACCGCGGCATGCTGACGCTGGCGCGCAAGCTGGGGTTCACGCTGCAGCGCGATGCAAGCAACCCCAACGTGACGAAGCTCCGCCTGAAACTCTCGGAGCCGTCGACGGAGTGACTCGACGGCTCACGCTCCGACGGCGCGCCGTCAGAACAAGTCGCCCTGCCCCGCCACGCCCGGCGACCTGAACGCCGACAGGTCGAGCTCGACGCGTTGCCGATTGAAGCCGATGCGATTCGTCGCCTTCTCGAAGCGCTGGCGAATCAGGTCGGCCCACAGGCCGGTGCCCTTCATGCGCGTCGCGAAATCGGCGTCGTAGTCCTTGCCGCCGCGCATTTCGCGGATGCGCGCCATGACGCGTGCGGCACGGTCGGGGTAGTGCACTTCCAGCCATTGCTTGAAGAGCGGTGCGACCTCCCAAGGCAGCCGCACCACCGTGTAGAAAGCGCTGCGCGCGCCGGCCTCCCATGCGGCTTCGAGCACGTGTTCCATGTCCTCGTTGATGAACGGAATCTGCGGCGCCACGCTCACGCCCACCGGCACGCCGGCATCGACCAGCGTCTTGATGGTGCGCATACGCCGATGCGGCGCCGCGGCGCGCGGCTCCAGCTTGCGCGCCAGTTCGGCGTCGAGCGTCGTGATGGTGATGTAGACCGCCGCGAGTCGGTCGGCTGCCATCGGCGCGATGAGGTCGAGATCGTGCTCGACAGCGGCCGATTTGGTGACGACCGAGAACGGATGTCGCACCTCCTTGAAGACCTCGATGACCGAACGCGTGAGCCGCAGCTCGCGCTCCAGGGGTTGGTAGCAATCGGTCGCCGTGCCGACGGCGATGTAGCTCGGCTGGTAGCTCTTGCGTCCCAGTTCGGCGCGCAATACCTCGGCGATGTTGCGCTTGGCGATGAGCTTGGTTTCGAAGTCGAGCCCCGGCGAGAGGTTGAGGTAGCTGTGCGTCGGCCGCGCGAAGCAATAGATGCAGCCGTGCTCGCAACCGCGATAGGGGTTGATCGA